>JAFLDC010000289.1 GCA_017302775.1 Sphingomonadales bacterium | reverse complement strand
TGCCGGTCATGCCATCGGCGAGGGGTAGCGTGTCAGCAGATCGTTACCAGGTAGATGCGGCTCACCCTGGAAATTCACGGTGTTGCCAAAGCGGGTTACGCAGGTCGAGAACGTGTGATCGCACCCTTCGCGCAGGATTACCGCGGTGCCCGGCGGGGGCGTCTTGTCGAGCGGAAAGTCTAGCGCTAGGCCGGACGGGCCGACGTCAGTAATTTGCATGATGATCCCGGCGTAAGGCCCATCGAGCCAGCGCAACGTTCCGCCGCCTAAACCGGCTATCGGTACGGACACGGCAACGCAATTATTGACAGCATCAAAACTGCTCACCGTGGCAAAATGGGTAAAGCGCGCGGGCGAGAGGGTGCAGCCTGGCCCGCAAAAGACGGCGCGGCAGCTTGGGCTGGTACGAGGGACAGGGTCGCAGGCAAGCTCTGCCTTACGGCTGGTTAGCTCGGCGGTGAAGCTACTCGCTTCTTCTGTCACCGCACCTATCGCTCCGCGGTAAATTACGTGCCGCTCCAGACTTTCCCAATCGACCAATCCAATCAGCACCCTCGCCCCGTCAAAGCGGCCGAGCGCCAGATCGCTTGCGGCTATTGATTCATGACTGAGCGCACCGTGCACTTCTGCACTGTCGGGTTCGAAATCGCTGGAGCGGCGAATTGCCGACGGCACCATGCCCGGCGCGGCGCGATGCAGAACGCCGTCAAACCACAGATCGCGATCATGCGTGGTAAAACCAAGTGTCACTCCATCACGGCGGAGCACACGCCAATAGCTAGCGATGGTTTCCAACTCGGTACTGAACCAGATCCGGCTCATGCCTCACGCTCGCGAATTTCGATCACTGGAACACTGGGAACCTCGCCGGCTGCAAAGACCGCGCCGGCAACTTCCAGCCGGTCGTCGGCAAACCGGACCGGCACGTCAAACAGGTATCCGGCCCGCACTTCGTGGCCCGCCGAGGGCGGAATGGGGAATCGCACGATTCCTCCTGGTTCGAGGACAAAGTTGGTAGTCGTGACGCCATTGACGCTGATCTGCACTGATCCGGCGCGAGGGCGGGTGATCCTGCGGATTTGTTCAGCGCCGCTTTCGCCATAGCGTTTGATCAAAGCGAATGTGGAGCGCTGGCCGTCGGCAATGCCCAGCAACTGGTCGGTCGGGGTAGGGATTCCGGTCATGGCGCATGAACTGAAGTCAGTCGGATCGCCCAGTCTAAATCCACGCGCTGCGCCGCGCCTCGCACGAAAGAAAGCCAGCAATACGCCGAGTTCTTCTTCCGATCGAATACCCGGGCCAACGTCGAAGCGGAGCCGGGCATCGGACCACAAGCTGTTCCGCCGTTCAAAGCCCGAGGCCATGGTGGCCACGCTGGTCGAGAATTCCGGCATGACGGTTGTGTCGCGGCCAAGAGCGAGTGGATAAGGTAAGTCGTCAAACGGCAACATATCTTCCTCTTGTGCTGAATCATCCAAGCGAACGTAACCATCGCGGCAAACCTGCGGCAGAGCCCAGACAATCCGCTCATGCGATGATCGGGCATGGGCCTCATCCAATGCTGCATCTATGGCCCGCCATTGGTCACGATCGACGGGATCAAGCACAAAGCCGGCAAGGTAGTCGGTTTCCGCCTGAGGATAGCCGAGATGCGTCGCGATCTCGGCGTAGGCGTTGTGCCGAAAGACATCTGCACCGCTGGTCAACCAGTCGTAGTCCTCCACCTGCAGCCGGTCGAACGCGGGGTAGGTCCAGGCGACCGGCAAATTGGCGCGCCGCACGTCAGGCATATCGGGATCAAGCACCCCCGGTAAAAATGTCAGCAGCAAAACTTCGGCTGGTTCGGGTGCAGCCGTCGCCCGAACCGTGTCTCGCAAGGCGAGCGTCGTGCTAGCGAGCAGGGCGCCTGCCTGATCGAGCAGTGCCTGCTGCGCCGGGTTGAGTGGCTCCTTGAGATCAGGGATTATGGGCGGGCTGCCGCCGAATGCCAATTTTGCCGCCTCGTCATAGATGCAGGGGTGCCCAGCGGTGGTCACCCACCACCACGGCTCGCCGATCTGAAAGCGGATTGGCACGCCGGCATCTTTCATCAGGGCAACGAACCCGCTTGCAACGTCTCGCAGCCACGCCATGGCGCCATTCTTGGCCGGGGTCAGCAGCGCTGAAGGCGGTTCCCAACCGGTCCGTGCCGGATCACCGTTAGCGGCCTTCTGCTGCCATCCCAGGGGGCAGTGCTGGGCCAGCAGTTCGTAAGACAACGACAGGATCGGCGAAAATCCTGCGGCATGGGCCGCCGAAAAGAATGCTCGGTGCCAAACCTTCGCCGGTGTGCAGATCCGTTCACCGCTAAACGAAATAATATAGCCGGCGGGTTGGGCTGCCAGCTGCATGAAGTGGCTCATCCCGGCGTAGTGCAGCAAGCTGCCCCGATACCCGAGCTGGCGGGCGTTGCGGATCAGACGATCCGGCGTCTGGTTGCAGGCGTCGTCATATGCGGTGGCGATCGCCTGACCGTGCGGCGGGACGATAACATCGCCCAGAACCAGCATTGCATGCTCACCTTCGCAGCTGATCTCGGAGAGTTCGGCCCACCCTTCGACTGCAGCTGGCAAAGGCGTCGTGCTTCCGCTTGCATAGGCCGGCGGAACCAAGGAAACAAACATTCGGTCGATGTCGCCAGGGTCCACCGGATCGGCTTCGCCCGGTAGGAGAAACCCGCCGGCGAGGTTAGAAAAGTCCAGCGAGATGATTGCGTCTTCGGGGGTGCCTTGGGCATAGTTCCATAGTCTGACATACCATACGCGTGGTGTGCCGGTATGGTCGCGTCCTTCGAGCGTCAGCGTAGGACCGTTGACGCCGTCGAGTGCGATGATGCCGCCGGAACGCCAGCGAAACTTCAGCCGGGTGTGGGCGTAACTGCGGTTGGTGGCATAGGCCAGCAAGGGATGATCCAGCCGATCCGTACTATCCCAGATCACTCCGGCCAGGTCTCCTTGACGCAGGAACACCACGTCGATCCGAAGCGCGTCCGGGGCTGTGCAGGTCAGTGCAGCCATCATCGGACGCGGAAAATTGACTGTCCAGAACCGCGGATCAAACCGCTGGATCCAATCGCTGTCCTGCCCTTCGTGCTTGTCTGCCAGCCAGAAAGCCATTGATCGTCCCTTCGGATCAGAATTCGTTCAAGGCGCGGCGCACGGCGCTGGCGACCTGCCGGCTTGACCGTTGCAGCGCCTGCGGTGCGGACGTTCCAGCCGGCGCGGCGATGGTGATACTGACCTTGACTTCGCGGCCAGGACCGCCCCGTTCTGGTTCGATTCGTCCGGCGCTGGTTGGCACAAACAGTTCCGGCCCGCGCTCACCCACAACATAACCCCGCCCCGGTGCGACTGGCCCTCCGGTGGCCCGGCCCGGCAAACCGAGGATGGCGCCGAACAGGCCGCCAAGGTTGAGCGCTGAGCCCAGCGCGCCCCCGCCACCGCCGATCCCGATCGCCCCGAACAGGTTGTTGAGCGCCTGCCCGGCGATCTGGTCGATCACACTCAGCGCGACACGTCGCAGGTCGTCGAAACCGAGGCTGCCCTTGCGAATGGCCGAGAGCAGGCCGCGTTCCAGCACTGATCCGGCCTGCTCGAATCCGCCTAGCAGGTTGGTATCAAAAGTGCTGCGCATGGCCGCTATGTCTGCTGCAAAGCCCTGCGTGTTAGCGCGGACATCGATCAACAGACTTTCGATCGGGTCAGCCATGATCATGCTCCATCAAACGGTTAAGCTCGCTGCGGCTCATCGCTGCATCGGACGTGGCGGGAATGGCAGGCTGCATCGTTGCAGCCAGTTCAGCCGGGGTGGCTGCCCAGAAATCAGCAGGGCGCCATTGCAACCATTGCCCGGCGAGCCCGGCGAGGCGCAGGGCGCCAGGGCCGAACCGCTCGGTCACGACCTGGGGGATTCCGTCCGGCCCTGCAGGATCTGCGCCAGCAGGACGCGCAACGGCTTGCTTGCCTCTGCAAGCCCGATGCCAATCACGGCTTCACCCACCGCCTCGCGGCTCAGTCCGTCGCGTTCGCACAGGCAATGCCAGAACAGGGTGGCCATTTCGGCCAGTTTCAACTGCCCCGCCCCAGCGCGCTCAACCAGCGCGAAGAGTGGGCCCAGCTCTTCCTCCGCCGCGACCAGCGCGGAGAAACTGGGGCGGAGCAGGCGCGGCGAACCAGCGAGGGGGAGGCTCGCTTCGCCGCGCAGCGGGTTGGCGGTGCCGGTCATACGGCTGCAACCACGCCGGAGCTTTCGAGCTGCAGCGTATAATTGCGCTCGCCATTGAAATCGCCGGAATAGTCCAGCTTCTGGACCAGGAACCGGCCGCGCAGCTTTTCCCCATCCTCAAAGCTCAACTCGTAGTCATCCAATGTGCCATTCATGGCATTGGCCCGCACCTGCGCTTCGGCCGCGCTGCCCAAA
>JAFLDC010000288.1:1531-4468 GCA_017302775.1 Sphingomonadales bacterium | reverse complement strand
GCAAGATCGTTGATCGCACCCGCATCGAATGCGAGGGATGGCCAGTTGTTCTGGCTTGAGGCCGTCAGCCCGTCGAAAAGCTCAACCTGCGTCGCGCGGAGGTTCGGCGTCATCCGTCCCGGTCCGCGCGTCACGGCGACAAGCGCATTGGGTTCCTCAGCCCCGGCGGAGAGCACGCCGCGCGGACGGTGATATTTGTACGAACGCCCCATGAGATGCACGCCGTTGGCGAGCAGGGCGGAAGCGAGCGTATCGCCTTCGCGACCCTGATAGGCGATGCCATCAAAAATGAAGCGGACGGGGCGCCCCAGGATACCGGAATCCGTGGCACCGGAGAGGCGGAAGGGTTCGCTCATGCCGCACCTTTATCGGAAGAGATCGACGGCCGTGGCTCGCCGGCCTTGTAGGTCACGAGGATCTTGTCGCTCACGGTGTCGCGGATCGAATTGAAGAAGCACCCGCAACCGTTGATATGCCGCCAGCGTTCGGCGTGCAGGCCGCGCGGGTTGGCACGAAAATAGAGATATTCGGCCCATTCGTCGTCAGTCGTCGACATGGGATCGAGCGGGCGGGCGACATGCGCCTCGCCGCCATAGCGGAACTCGAGTTCCGGCCGTTCCATCTCGCAATAAGGGCAGCGGATCAGCAGCATGGGTGCATCTTTCTCTCAGTGCGCCTGTTCAATGGGCAACCGCCGCCGCCGCCGCTTCATCGATGAGGCGCCCGGTGCGGAAACGATCCAAGGTGAAGGGAGCGGCGATGGCATTGGGCTCACCGCGCGCCACGAGATCGGCGAAGACATGGCCCGAGCCGGGCGTCGCCTTGAAGCCGCCCGTGCCCCAGCCGCAGTTGACGAAAAGACCCGGCACTGGCGTTTTGCCGATGATCGGCGAACGATCCGGCGTGACATCGACGATGCCACCCCAGTTGCGAAGCATGCGCAAGCGTCGCACGGGCGGGAAAAGCTCGCAGATCGCATCGAGCGTATGCGTCGCGATATGCAACCCACCGGTCTGCGAATAGGAGGTGTAAGCATCCGTCCCGGCGCCGATCACGAGTTCGCCTTTGTCGGACTGTGACATGTAGGCATGCACGGTATTGGACATGACGACGCACGGCATCATCGGCTTCACCGGTTCGGAAACCAGCGCTTGCAACGGATAGCTTTCGAGCGGCATCCTCACGCCCGCCATCCCCATGATGACGGAGGTGTTGCCTGCCGCGACCACGCCGACGCGCTTCGTGGCAATGAAGCCCTTCGCCGTTTCGACCCCAGAAACGGCGCCCGAGGCATCGCGCCGGATGCCGGTGACTTCGCAGTTCTGGATGATATCAACCCCGAGTCGATCCGCGCCACGCGCATAGCCCCAGGCGACGGCATCGTGCCGCGCGGTGCCGCCGCGTCGCTGCAACGAGGCGCCGATCACGGGGTGACGGATATTCCTCTCGATGTTGAGGAGCGGACAGAATTCTTTCGCCTGCTCGGCCGTCAGCCACTCGTTGTCGATTCCGGCGAGGCGGTTGGCGTGCACATGACGCTTGAAAACCTGCACATCGTGGATGTTGTGCGCCAGCATCATCACCCCACGCGGGGAATACATCACGTTGTAGTTGAGATCGTGAGAGAGCCCTTCCCAGAGCTTCATCGCGTGCTCGTAGATGCCCTCCGACTCTTCCCAGAGATAATTCGAACGGACGATTGTCGTGTTGCGGCCCGTATTGCCGCCACCGAGCCAGCCCTTTTCGAGCACCGCGATGTTCCGCAAGCCATGCTCTTTGGCCATGTAGTAGGCGGTCGCGAGGCCATGCCCGCCCGCACCAACGATGATGGCGTCATAAGCGGCTTTCGGCTCCGGCGAGCGCCACTGGGTAGGCCAGTCGCGATTGCCTTTGAGGCCTTGCAGGAAAACGGAAAGAGCCGAGAATTTCATGAGAAGGCGCTCCAGTTGCATCCGGAGCATGCGCGCTTCTATCGGTTATTTCGAGAAGATTTCCGCCATTTGATTTGTATGTTCTCCCGCTTGCTCAGATTTTGAACAGGCGACGGTCCGCCGGGATTTCCGCGCTGGTGGCATCGCTGAACTGGCGATCTCCTCTCGGATTGACGCCAAAGCGTTTGCGATACGCGCGAGCAAAATGTGCGCCATCGGCGAAGCCAGCCATGGCGGCAATCTCTCCGATACTGCGCCGGGTGTTCGAAATTAGCCAGTGTCCATAGTCGAGCCGCATGGTGCGATAGGTTTCTGCCGGGCTCGCACCGAGTTCACTGCGGAACAGCCGGTCAAGCTGGCGCTCGCTGACGCCAATGCGTTCTGCGAGAGCCGTAATCGCGATGGGGTCCGCCATCGCCTGTTCCATGGCGAGTACCGCGCGCCGGACACGTGAATCCGCAGCAGTCGGCGCAACATGCGGGGTCGGCTGTGCCGCATGGGCTGCACGCTGCTCGTCGAGAAGCATGACATTCAGGCTCTTCTTTGCAGCCTGCGCGCCAACGTGTTTCTCGACGAGTTCCGCTGCGAGATCGATAACGCCCGCACCGCCCGAGCAGGTGATCCTGTCACCGTCGATTACGTAGAGCTGGTCGGCAATCGGGGCGATCCCGAATTCCTCGATAAAGTCGCTGCGGTGATACCAAGAAACGCAGGTCTTGCGCCCTTCGAGCAGACCAAGGCGCTTAAGGATAAACGAGCCCGTACACACCCCGATAAGTGGAATGCTCGCCGCCGCGACCTGCCGGATATAGGCGGCCGTCGCCTCATCGATCTGTTCGCCGTGATGCAGGAGCCCCCCGACGACGACAACGTAGTGAAACTGTTTCGGGTCGATCAGCCCGGCTTCCGGCGCGATCTCGACGCCCGAGCTGGAGACGACGGCGCGGCCGTTCGCCGCCATGATGGCCCACTGGCACAGGATGGGGCGGGAGCGGTCACCCTCGTC
>JAFLDC010000288.1:0-1521 GCA_017302775.1 Sphingomonadales bacterium | reverse complement strand
AAGGCGCAAGGTGTCGATGAAATTGGCAAAGGCTGTCAGCGTGAAATGGCGCGCCAGTACAAAGCCGACCCGTAGGCGGGGCAAGGCTATTTCGATGTTCGGAATGGCTCGCGACGACATAATCGTCAGATTGCATAAAGGCCGGGCGCGATGCAATCGTCGGCACTTCTATCGCGGCCGAGATCCTACGCAGCCGGGTTCAGCGATGACAGCCTTCCGCCATCGGCGTTGGCTTCTCGATATGAAGGACTGCAAGCAGAACAAGCGACTGCTATTGGTCAACGTTTCAGGCTGGTTGTACGGGCGCGAATGCGGGCGCTAACCCGACTGACCGCTAGGCTCCCGATAGTGCAAAACTCCTCAAAGGCACTCTGTGCTCTTTCCGGGCCTTCATTCGATCCGCAGGGACGGTCCAGACCTTGTTGATGGCATCAATCTCCGACCATCGCGCCCCTATGACCTCGCCGGTGCGGGCTGCAGTCAGGATGAGGAAAAGCATAGCCTTGGCGCCGGCTCCTTCGAGATCACGCAGCTTGGCAACAAAGGCAGGAAGTTCGGCGTAGGGAAGCGCAGCGTGGTGCTTCACTTTCTTCACCCGCCCACGCGCCGGTAGAAGTGCCTCCAAATGCCCGCGCCAACGAGCGGGGTTTTCGCCCTTCCGAAATCCTCTAACCGCAGCCCAATCCAGCACCGACTCGATGCGCCCTCGAACACGGCTGGCGGTTTCCGTTTTGACGGACCAGATTGGTTCAAGGACTTTCATGATCATGCCAAGATCAATTTCGTCGACGGGGCGATCACCAAAAACAGGGCTTGCATAGTTCTGCAGGGAGGCCTTCCATTGAGCTATGTGCTTTTCATTCCGCCAGCCCGACTCGTGGGCAGCAATATAAGCCTCGGCACACGACATAAATGTTGGCATTCCGGAGCCCTCAGGGGCACTCCGTTTCTCTTTCCTTAGCTCGATAGGATCCCTGCCTTCCAAGAGCTCTTTTCGGCATTCAAGCGCAGCGCCCCGCGCTTCTGCTAGGGTGACTGTATGGAGCGGTCCCAAGCCCATAGCCCGCGCCCTGCCCTTTTGCATGAATCGGAAAATCCAAGACTTGGCACCAGTGGGGCCGACCTGCAGATAAAGCCCTCCGCCGTCACCGTGAAGGCCAGGCTTAGCGATGTTCTTGACGCCAACCGCAGTTAGGACGCCGACCTTCTTGGCCATCTAATAACCCACAAAATGACCCACAAACCTAATTGAGATGTAGCAAAACTCGATGAGGCATGTCGAGACAAATATCTGATAAAATATAGGAAATTTCCGCGCTGTGAGACGTCGTGAGACTGGGTTAGACGGAAATAGAGGACTCCCTCTCCGCCATAATCCGCCGATTGCTTCCATAGCGCGATGCTGTCGCCGATCAACGCCAACGCGCAAACCGCAATACTAGTCGGCGATGAAGCACCGAGCGCGAGATATTTTTGGGTAATGACCTCAGCTGTCGACAACATTCACGAGATTTCCGGCCG
>JAFLDC010000287.1 GCA_017302775.1 Sphingomonadales bacterium | reverse complement strand
GCTGCACGCAGGTGTCAGAGACCAGCAACCGAGTCGCGAAATTGTCACTTCCGTCCAGTACCACGGTGGCGGCTTCGATGACCCGCGCGGGCGGCACATCCCCCCCCAGACGCCCCGCCACCGCGCGGGTCTCGAGCTGCGGATCGAACGACCGGACCCAGCGCGCTGCTGCCTCTGCCTTGGACCGGCCAATATCGGCCGGTGTAAAGATCGTCTGGCGTTGGAGGTTGCTCACCTCGATCACATCGCTGTCGATCAGGGTCAACCGGCCGATTCCCGCTGCGGCCAGGTACTGCAGGGCCGGACTGCCGATCCCGCCACAGCCGACCAGCACAACATGCGCTCTACTCAGGGCGACCTGCCCTGCTCCGCCTACTTCCGGCAACACGATATGGCGGGCAAAGCGGTCCAGACGGTCAGGCGGCAGCGACATGCATCACGCCTTAGGCGATTTGCCGCCGGGGGCCAACGAAGTCTCTTGCCCCCTCCTCTGCGATGCGGCACCTAATCGGACAATTAAAACAAATGGGACGAGCGATGCATTACGCCGAACTGCGCGCCGCGCGCGAAGAACTGACCGGTCCTGGCGGCCAGTTCGAAATTGTCGAGACCGAGGTTCTCGGCAACCGGATCAAGACTTTCAAGGCCGCACCGCCATCGGTCCGCGAGTTCTGGCTGTCCACGGCAGCCTGGGGTGACCGGCCTTACCTAATCTACGAAGGCGAAGTGCTGAGTTACGCGCAGTCGCATGCGCAGGTGAATGCCTTCGCCGCGTGGCTCACCGAACAGGGTGTGCACAGCGGCGACCGCGTGGCCATCGCCATGCGCAACTATCCCGAATGGATGCTGGCCTATTGGGCCTGCACCGCAATCGGCGTGGCAGCGGTGGGCATGAACGCCTGGTGGACCGCCGAGGAAATGGATTACGCGCTGCAGGATTCGCAGCCCAAGGTGCTGATCGCCGATGCCGAACGGCTGGCGCGCTATCGCGAACTGTCTGGCCACACCATCACGCTGGTGGGCGTGCGATTGCCCGAATATCCCGCCGACGTTGCACCGTGGGGGGAAATCGTCGCCCGTGGCGGTGCCATGCCGCAGGTCTCGGTCGATCCGGATGCCGATGCCTGCATCTTCTATACGAGCGGCACCACCGGTTTTCCCAAAGGCGCCCAGCTGACGCACCGGGGCTGCGTTGCCAACCTGATGAACATGCTCTTTTCCACGGTTTCACAGGCGCTGGCGACCGAACGGGCAACCGGTATCGCCCCGCCAGCCGAAGCGCCGGTGCCGGTATCGCTGCTGACAACGCCATTGTTCCACGTCACCGCCAACAATTGCGGGGCCTATCTCACCAGCGCAGCGGGCGGTGCGATAGTGCTGATGTACAAGTGGGATGCGGGCGAGGCGCTGAAACTGATCGAGAAGTACCGGATCACCGGGGTCAGCGGCGTTCCGATCATGGCGCGCGAGATCATCAGCCATCCCGATTTTGCCAAGACCGATACCTCGACGCTTACCGGGCTTTCAGGCGGCGGGGCGCAGGTTCCGCCAGAACAGGTGGGAGAGATCGCGCGCACGATTCCCGCCGCCAGCCCGACCACTGGCTATGGTATGACCGAAACCTGCGGGATCATCACCTCGGTCGCGGGACCTTACTTCATCGATCGTCCCGACAGCGCCGGACCCTATATGCCTACTTTCGACGCCAAAGTGGTCGACGATGATGGCAACGACCTGCCGACTGGCGAAGCGGGCGAGCTGTGGGTGCGCGGTAGTCCGGTGATCAAGGGCTACCTCAACCGCGCGGACGCCACCGCCGAAACGATTACCGATGGCTGGCTTCACACTGGCGATATCGCCCGGATCGATGAGGACAAGTTCGTCTACATTATCGACCGCAAGAAGGATCTGGTGATCCGCGGCGGCGAGAACATCAGCTGCACCGAAGTGGAAGCCTGTGTCTATCGCCACCCGGCCGTAGCCGAATGCAGTGTGTTTGGCGTAAAGGATGAGCGTCTGGGCGAGGAGATCGGCGTCGCGGTGTACCTCAAGGAAGGCCAGGCACTCGACGAAACCGATCTCACGAAGCACTGCCTTGATCACATGAGCAAGCACAAGGTGCCACGCTATGTCTGGTTCATGGAACAGCCACTGCCGCGCAATGCCAGCGGCAAGTTCCTGCGCCGCGAATTGCGCGATGAACTGAGCAAACGGGTGGTGGAGGGCTTGAATGCCTGATCTGGACGGACGCATCGCACTGGTGACAGGTGCCGCCAAGGGGTTGGGCGCGGCAGCAGCACGGGCCCTTGCCGCAGCGGGAGCAACCGTCGCGGTGACAGACATCACTGCGCCCGCTGATCTTGCCGCCGAGATCGGCGGAATCGCCCGCGCGCAGGACGTAACCAGCGAGGCGGACTGGGCCGCGACGATGGATTGGCTGCGCGCCGAGACGGGCGGTCTGGATATTCTGGTCAACAATGCCGGGCTGTGGCTGTTCAAGCCGATCCTTGAGACCACGCTGGACGATTGGCGGCGGCTGCACGCGGTCAACGTCGAAGGGGTGTTTCTGGGCACCCGCGCCGCGATCCCGCTGCTGGCCGAACGCGCACACAAATGGCGCGGCGGCAGCGCGATCGTCAACCTCTCGTCCGTCGCCGGAATCGAGGGCGCCGCCGGCGGCACCTGCTACAACAGCACCAAGGGCGCGGTACGGCTGTTCACCAAGGGTTGCGCCAAGGAACTGGCGGCGGCGCGGATCCGGGTCAACTCCGTCCATCCCGGCGTAATCGACACCGACATGGGCCGCACGCTGATCGATGATTTTGCGCTGGCGCAGGGGACCGGCAACAACGAAACGCTGGCCAATGTTTCGGCCATGCATCCACTCGGCCATCTGGGCGAGGCGGTGAATGTCGCCGATGCGGTGGTGTTCCTGGCCAGCGACCGCGCGGCATTCACGACCGGCAGCGAGCTGATCGTCGACGGGGGCCTATCCGCCTGAGCGCGGCTGTGCACAGCCCTGTTGACAAGGCTGTGCACCAGCAGCGCATGGGCGGTGGATTGGCTGTCAGCTTTCCAGCTGGCGCAGCAGGCTGCGCACGTCGCCATCCATGTCGGCATCGCGGGTCCGCAGGTCTTCGATCAACCGAACTGCGTGGATCACCGTGGAATGATCGCGCCCGCCAAACTTGCGGCCGATCTCAGGATAGCTGCGCGGGGTCAGCACCTTGGCGAGGTACATCGCCACCTGACGTGGACGAACCACAGCGCGGGCCCGGCGCTTCGATGCCATCTCAGTCCGGTCAACCCGGTAGAACTGGCAGACCGTACGCTGGATTTCGTCGATCGTGATCCGGCGGCGATTGGCGGAAAGGATATCGGTCAGCTGTTCTTCGGCCAGCTGCAGCGAGACGGCCTGCCCCGTCAGCTGGGCATAGGCGATCAGCTTGTTCAAGCCGCCTACCAGTTCGCGCACGTTGCGGTTGATGGTGCGGGCGAGAAACTCCACGACATCGGACGGCACGTGCGTCGGGCTGAAGCGCTGCAGACGATGCTCCAGGATCAGGCGGCGCAGCTCGATATCGGCTGGCTGGATATCGGCGACCAGCCCCATCGACAGCCGCGACAGCAGCCGTTGCTCTACCCCATCGAGCGCTTGCGGCGCGCGATCGGCCGCAAAGACCAGCCGCTTGCCCTCGGCCAGCAGCGCATCAATCGTATACAGCAGTTCTTCCTGCGCCGATGCCTTGCCAATGATGAACTGGATATCATCAACCAGCAGCAGATCGAAACCGCGCAGCCGCGCCTTGAACTCGATCGTCTGGTTCTGGCGCAGGGCCTGGACGAATTCGACCATGAAGCGTTCGGCCGAGCAGTAGAAGATCCGTGCGCGCGGATGCGCCGCCAGATAGGCATGCCCGATCGCGTGGAGCAGGTGGGTTTTGCCCTGTCCGGTCGCCGCCTTGAGATACAGCGGCGCAAACTGCGGGGTTTCTGTCGCCGCCATCCGCTGGGCCGCATTGCTGGCCAGCACGTTGGCGCTACCGGTAACGAAAGTGGTAAACGTCAACGAGGGATCCAGCCCGATCGAAGCCGTTCCCAGCCCGTTTGGCCCTGAGCCCAGCTCGGCCGCGGTCATCCCCAGGGCGTCGCCGGGCTGGGCCGCCACAGCGGCTTCACCCAAACCGCGCCGTGAACCATCTGCCGACCCAAACCGCAGACCAGCAGGAGCCCGGCGGCTGGGCGCAACCGAGATCCGGACGTTGCGGATATCGGGACAAGCGATCTTCCACGCCAGAGAAAGCCGGTCAGCAAAGCGGTCCGCGACCCAGTTTGCCGAGAATTCGGTCGGCAAATAGAGGTCAAGCGTCCCGCTCTCCTTGCACACTGTGCCAAGCTGAATCGGCCTGATCCACTGGCTGTGCAGCTGCTGCCCCAGGTCCTTGCGCAGGCCCTGGCTGATATCGGCCCAATCGGCCGCAAGATCGAGCGCTTCCTTTTCGGCGCGCAGGCGAT
>JAFLDC010000286.1 GCA_017302775.1 Sphingomonadales bacterium | reverse complement strand
CCCGCCGGACAGCTTCAGTCCCCGCTCGCCGACCTCGGTATCAAAACCTTGTGGCAGGCGCGCTATCAGTTCGCTCAGCGCGGCATCGCGCGCTGCCGCTTCAACCTCGGCCTGATCGGCGCCGTCGCGGCCATATGCGATATTGTAGCCGATCGTATCGTTGAACAGGACGGAATCCTGCGGCACGATCCCGATTGCGGCGCGCAGGCTCGATTGGGTGACGCGGCGGATATCCTGCCCGTCGATCAGAATCCGACCAGACCAAGGATCGTAGAACCGGAACACCAGCCGGGCGATCGTGCTTTTGCCGGCACCGGACGGCCCGACCACGGCGACCTGGTGGCCAGCCGGAACTTCAAAAGACAATCCCTTGAGGATCATGCGGTCGGGTTCATAGCCGAACACAACGTTATCGAAGGTGAGCGTAGGCTGCTTGATCAGCAGCGCCGGAGCGCCCGGGGCGTCCTGCACCTCGATCTCGGTATCGATCAGGCGGAACATGTCCGCCATGTCGATCAGGCCCTGCCGGATCGTGCGATAGACCATGCCGAGCATGTCCAAAGGGCGGAACAATTGCGCAAGGTAGGTCTGCACGAATACCAGTTGACCCGCGCTGTACTCGCCGCGAACCCAACCCCACACGGTCAGCGCCATGGCGACCGCCATCAGCAGGTTCGTAATCAGCGCCTGCGCGATATTCAGCAGGCCCAGACTGTTCTCGCTTTTCACTGCCGCGGCCGCATAGGCGCGGGTGGCCTGCGCATAGCGGGCCTCTTCGCGCGGCTCGGCATTGAAGTACTTCACCGTCTCGTAATTGAGCAGCGAATCAACCGCGCGGGACAGCGCTGTGCCATCGAGCCGGTTCATCTGTTCGCGCAGTGCCGTGCGCCATTCGGTGATCGTCCGGGTGGCCCAAATATAGGCAACCACCGCCAGCGCGGTCGATCCGACCAGCGGCCAGCCGAAATTGAGGTAGAAGATCACACCGACGCCAATCAGCAGGATCACCGTGGGAGCGATGTTGAACAGCATGAAATAGAGCATCGTGTCGATGCTCTTGGTCCCGCGTTCGATCACCTTGGTCACCTCACCGGTTCGCCGGGCGAGGTGAAAGCGCAGCGACAGGCGGTGCAAACGGTTGAAGACATGCTCGGCCAGATGCGCCGTGGCCTGCTGGCCAACCTGCTCAAATACGATGTTGCGCAAGTTGTCGAAGATAACGCCGCCGAAACGTGCGGCAGCATAGGCGAGCACGAACAGCATGGCGAAGGTCATCACCCGGGGTCCGGTAACGCCCATCGCATCGACCGCCCACTTGAGGAGATAAGGCAATATGAACTGCGTAGCGGTGGATGCCAGAATCAGGCCGATTGCAATGAGGATCCGAAGCCGCAGTCGCCAATCATGGCGCGGCCACAGATAGGGCAGGAATCGCCGCAAAGTCCCCCAGCCGTCATGGCGAGCGGCGGGGAGGGGCATAGCGGGCAGGTCTGGCGGCATCGGCCCCATGTAGGGGCGCGGCGGGGAAAGGGAAGGGCGTTAGTCCAGCCGCGAGCCGAGATCGTCCGAATAACGTCCGCTGGAATCTATGGAGCTGACGGGAATGTCAAAATAGATCCGCCGCGTGGCGAAATCGATGGCAATCCGGTCGAGCTGGCGCAAATCGCGCATCCCCAGAAACAGCGCGGGCTTGGCATCAAGACCCAGGACCGCAAAATGCGGCGAATCAGCATAGGCAATCAAAACGTTGCCAAAATTGACCTGATCGATCTTCAGGCGCCGGGCAAAGCCGATATCGGCCACGATCGTCTGACCGGTGACGGAGCGGAGAGTTGTCTGACCGTGCATCCCGCGTTTGGCGAGCTGGCGTTGCAGCGCGCGGTTTCCGATAGACGTGTCCGATCCGGTATCAATGACGACCTGGACCCGGACACCGTCGATCACGGCATCGGTCATGATTAACTGGCCCGACCGGCGACGCGCTGTCACCACGATTTCGTAGCCCTTGTTGCCGCCCAGGGACTTGGCGTCAGCCACCGCCATAACCCCCTTGCGGAAGTCGATCTGAACGCGCTGGCCTTGAAGGCTATCGAGGCCGATGATTCCATCTGCACCAATATCCGCACGCTCCAGCAGCGGTGCAAGGACGCCATAGTAAGAGCGCTTGCCGAGATCGATCTGCTCAACCTCAACAGTGTCGACCAGTTCGCTGCCTGCCACGCCCGTCAGCTTGACGCGGTTGCCGATCGGAATGCCAAGTGTGCTGGCTACCCCGGTGGACAGCACGGTATTTTGCGATCCCGTATCGATCATGAACTGGAACGGGCCATGTGATCCGATCCGCACCGGTACGGTCAGCCGGTCATGCCGGTCGGTGCTGGTCGAAATCACGTCCGCTTCACCGGCCTGCTGGACCCCGTTCTGTCCTGCCACGATCGGCATGGCCAGAATCAACGATACGAACGGCGTGAACATCGGGCTTAGCGGCATGGCTCGGCTCCTCTCCTACCGTACGGAATACCACACTTGTGCTTGGCGCACCATGTTGCCGGTCGATTGGTGAACCGGAGCATTTGCCAATACTTAACATCGCCGGACTATAAGCGACGGCATGATCGACCTGGCCGACCGCGCGCTGCGCAAGCTGCGCGAGCTGCAATTCAACCGCCAAGCCCGTGCTGTGCTGGCTACTGCGCCGGTGAAGGCCGCGGACGATGGCGTGATCTTGTTTTCGATGATTGGGACACGGGTGGTGGTGCCATATCTGGTGGCAGCCAAGAGCCTTCATGCCCAGTTGCAGCGCGGGCGCTTCGTCATTCTCGATGATGGCACGCTTACTGCGCAGGACCGGGCGGTGCTCGCGCATCATCTCGATCGGCCTGAGATCCGCTCGATCGCATCAGTCAGCTATGCTCCGTGCCCGCAAGGAGGATGCTGGGAACGCTTGCTGACCCTGCTGGAGCTCCGCCGCGAGGCTTATGTGATCCAGCTCGATTCAGATACCGTTACGTTGGGACCAGTTCCCGAAGTAGCGGCGGCAATCGATGCGGGGCGCGATTTTACGCTGCGCGGCGGGATCGATACGCAGTGGTTGCCGGTTGCTGACTATGCCGAGGACCCAACGACCGTCGGCGCATCGGCGCATATTCAGGCCAGGACAGAGGGCGCCATGGCACAGATCGCCAAGGTCGTCGGCGGCATCACGCACTATACCCGCGGTTGCGCCGGGTTCGCCGGTTTTGCCCCCGGTGGACACGCCCGCGACCTTGCCGATCGATTCAGCGTGGCGGCCAGCGAACTGCTGGGATCAGCGGCCTGGGCCCAGTGGGGCAGCGAACAGGTGATGAGCAATGTCATTGTCGCCAACGAAGGGGAGCCGGTCTTGTTGCCATACGACCGTTACCTCAACTTCTGGAACGAGCCGGTCAGCGATTCGGCGGCGTTCGTTCATTACGTTGGCACCTACCGCTTCCATCGCGGCGCCTATTCGCGGGATGCGCGCGCGATAGTGGACCGGATCGGTCACGGCCTGCCCGCTGCAGCCTGATCCGTTCGGGTTCAGCGTTTCAGGATAAGGTTGCGGGCTTCGTCCAGCCGGTCGCGGGCAAAGGCGAGCAACCATCCGCCATAGATCGCACCGCCAGCACAGACCAGCAACGCCAATCGCGCTACATCGGGCATCGCGGGCATCGCGCGATCGAGCAGAACCACGCTCACTGCCATAGCAATTCCGGCGAGGACCGGGGCGCTCAGTGCACGGATCAGGTCATTGGCTTTCAGGCCGATTACCGGCAGCGACCAAGCCGCCGAAATGGCCGTCAGTACCGGATAAGACGCCAGCCATGCGGCAGCCAGGCCAAGCACACCATACTGTACGCCGATGTAGTAGAACGCGGGCATCACCAGGGTGCCGAGGATCGACGCGCGCGTGGCGATGCCGGGCCGGCCGCATGCATTCGTGGCCGGGGCGAAGAGTACGTGCAGCGTCATGAACGGCATGGCCAGCGCCAGCAGCGCAACGATCGGAGCCGCAACGGCCTTGTCCTCGCCCAGCATGGTCTGGACCAGTGGCTCTGACGTAGCCGCCATGCCCATGCAGAACGGCATGGCGAGCAGCATGATGACCCGGACCGATTTGAGGAATCCGGCGCCAATCGCCGAACGGTCATCCTGAATGCGGGCATAAGCGGAAAACGCCACTTCATTAAGCGGCGGGACCACCTTGGTAACGAAGATCTGGGCCAGAAACAGCGAGACTGTATATAGACCCAGTTCTTCCTTGCCCAGAACGCGCCCGGCAATGACGATGTCGGACTGGGTCTGCAGGAACCAGAAGATCTGCCCGCTCATCACAATTCCGCCGTAGTCGGCCAGCCCCCGCGCACCCTTGAAATCAAAGCTGGGCCAGTACCAGGCGCGCGCCGCAACCATCATGCCTGCGGCACGGCTGACAAAGGTGGCCAGCGGCGCGGCGATCAACGTCCAGACGCCCCAGCCCGAAAAGGCACCGACCAGTGCCGTGACCGCGCCGAGCAGCGC
>JAFLDC010000285.1:3251-4542 GCA_017302775.1 Sphingomonadales bacterium | reverse complement strand
CGCCGTTCGCCGCGTGCGGCTGGGCCTGCTTCTCTCAGAAATCGGTCAGAGCAATGGCGTTGAAGTGTCGCAGCAGGAAATGCAGATGCTGGTCAACCAGGCGGCACAGCAATACCGTCAGGAAGACCGTCAGCGCTTTGCCGAATATATCAGCCAGGATCCGCTCGCTGCAGCCCAGCTGCGGGCCCCGCTGTATGAGGACAAGGTTGTCGACTTTTTGTTCGACAAGGCTGAGGTGACGGAACGCGAAGTAACTCGTGAAGAGCTGCAGGCTGCGATCGAGGCCGATGATGCTGCGCCTGCACCCGCCAAGAAGGCCCCGGCGAAGAAGTCTGCCAAGAAGGACGCCGCCGAAGACAAGCCTGCCAAGGAGGAAAAGCCCAAGGCGGCCAAGAAGGAAGCTTCGGTTAAGGCTGAAAAGCCGGCAGCTGCGAAGAAGCCTGCCGCAAAGAAGGCCGCTGACAAAAAGTAAGCGTCTTACTGGCTGGAATTTGAAAGGCCTGGCGCGATATTCTCGCGCCAGGCCTTCTGCTATTCTGGCGGTGTGACCCGCGGTCAGCTGATGGTTCGCATTAGCGGGTCCGGCAGGTATTGATCCCGAAGATTGCATAAGGCGGGCACCACCCGATCACTCCGGTAAGCAGGGGCACGATGCCCAGCCACGTCCACGGCGTGTACATCCCGGCGAACGCCATCCCCAGCAGCACCAGGCCGACGATGATCCGGATGAGCCGTTCGGTCTGCCCTACGTTGCGGTTCATGCTGATTTCCCTTCCTTGATAACGACGGCGCCGGGATCGCAGGTCTTGTCAGGACAGTCTGTGACTATGTCACGTTATGGCGAAATTCTTCAAACGCCGGGGTGGGCCAGCGCCTCCAGTCCGGCACGATCGCGCAGTTCGATGTGGCCGCGCGATGCCTCGATCAGCCCGGCGCGGGCGAACAGACTGAGTTGCCGGCTGACCACTTCACGCGCCGAGCCAATTTCCGTTGCCAGACCTTCCTGCGTAGCGTGGAGCACGGTTTTTTGCCCTGCCAGTCTTAGCAGGGCGCGGGCGAGGCGTTCGGCGATGCTGGACAGGGCAACGTCTTCAACCAGTCGCTCAAGATCAGCAAAGCGTGCCGCAACCGCGCTGAACAGCTGTTCGCGGAAACCGGCATCCTGTTCGACCCGGCGCTGAAATTCGCCGGTGGGGATGACCTCAATCTCCAGGTCCGTCTCTGCCATGCCTTCAGCCGAATAGGCGTTGCCTTTTACCAGACAGCCGAAGGTTTGCAGGCAAACTTCGCC
>JAFLDC010000285.1:0-3241 GCA_017302775.1 Sphingomonadales bacterium | reverse complement strand
GGGTTGAACGCGATATAGCACGATTTCCCGCCCGTTTTCCGCGGTGAGAGACACCTTGATCGCTCCGCTGCGCACCACCACGAACCCCTGACACGGGTCCTCAGGGCGGAACAGCACGGTCCCTTGGGGAACGGTCATTCCGGGCGCGGCGACTGTCATGGCTCCCAGCGCTTGAAATTAGGTTTTGCCAACGGAACGGTCCGGGCACGCTCATAAGCAGCGCCGGCTTCAAGAACGGCCTTGTCAGACCACTTGGGGCCGATGATTGACAGGCCGACGGGAAGCCCCTCAACCTCGCCCATCGGCACCGTCAGGTGGGGGTAGCCGGCAATGGCCGCCAGACTGCCAGCGCCGATGGGGAGGAAATGGTCCCCGGTAACCAGATCAATCGGCCAAGCCGGACCTTCGGTTGGCGCGATCAAAAACGCGACCTTGTTGTCTGCAAGCAGTTTGTCGATTCCTTCCGGCCCGGCAAGCCGCAGCGAGTTGGCACGCGCCCGTTCATAGGCGGGACGATCATTGAGCAGATCGGCACCTTCGAACGTGTCTTGCCCAAACCAACGCAGCTCCTCTGGCGTGGCTTTGTTGAAGGCTATGATATCCGTAAGGCTGCGGACGCGCGGTGTGCCGGGCAGGCTGCGCAGGTAGGAATTTACGCCTTCCTTCAGTTCGAAGCGCAGCACCAGGCTTTCATCGCGGAACATTTCACCTGGCGGATCATAGTCAATCGGCACAAGGATCGCACCGGCACTGACCAGATCGGCCTGTGCATGATCGAACAGCTTGCTGACACCGGAATGCGGCCCGATCTGTTTGCGCAACACCCCGATCCGGACGCCTTTGAGACTGGCCGTCGGCAAGCCAGCCGCAAAATCAGTCTTGCGTGCATCCGCTTCGGCTGTGGCCGGGTCCGCAGGATCGCTTCCCGCGATAGCGGTCAGCAGCAACGCCGCATCGGCGACGTTTCGCGCCATCGGCCCGGCAGTATCCTGGCTGACGCTGATCGGGATCACATAGGTGCGGCTGACCAAACCCACGGTAGGCTTGAACCCGACAATTCCATTGGCGCTGGCGGGGCAGGTTATCGATCCGTCGGTTTCCGTGCCGATGGCACCCCAGGCCATTCCTGCAGCGATTGCCGCGCCGCTACCAGAAGACGAGCCGCAGGGGCTGCGATCGATCGCATGGGGGTTGCGGGTCTGTCCGCCCACCGCGCTCCATCCGGAAGAACTGCGGCTGCCGCGGATGTTGGCCCATTCTGAAAGGTTGGTCTTGCCCAGTATGACCCCGCCATCACCGCGCAGGCGCGCCACCAGCGGCGCATCACGACCGGTGCGGTTGTCGGCCAGGGCCAAGCTTCCAGCGGTAGTAGGAAACTCGCGCGTTTCGATGTTGTCCTTGACCAGCACCGTGCGGCCGCGCAGCCGGCCGGTTCGCGCCAGACGGGCCGCTTGATCGGGCGCATCGGGGTTCACCACGATCACCGCGTTAAGGCGTGGTCCGGCGGGATCGTCATCCAGTTGCCGAATCAACTCGATCTGGCTGCTCGCCGCTGCCCGGGCTGCATCGGCATCCTTGGGTGCTCCCGGTGGCGACGGCGGTTCCGCCGTCGTCTTGGCGTAAGCTGGCTGAGTGACAAAGACAGCCAAAAAGGTGACAAGTGACAATCGGCGCATGGCGAGGCTCCTGATCGGCGTCAGGCTAGGCAAGCATGGCCGCGCTGACAACTTGTTAACGGGCAGGCGTCATTCCAGGCAGCGGCCGATCAGTTGCGATCCAGCCATCGCCCACCCGATATTGCCAGACCTGCGTAACCGGGAACCCTTGCCCGCGCAGCTTCGCCGCGATTTCGTCCTTGTGCCAGATCCGGCTGGTGTCATGCTCTGCCCAGAACAGAGTGGGGCACCGGGCCGACATGCGGCGTGAATGGGCCGGCTCGACGCGGATACCATTTCGCGCCGCCATCATGCGGTGGGCTGCGCCAAACACCGCCTTGTTGTCCGCTGGGGGCAGTGACATGGTATAGGCATTCCAGATTTCCGGAGCGGTGTGAACCGCGCTGTCGGGGCATTGCTGCTGCAACGTGGCGGCAAGCCTGGCGGTGCCTTGCCACGAATTGCGAGCGGCGGTGTTTTGGGCATGCCCGATCATCGCATAAAGGGAGACAGGAACGGCAAGCAGCAGTGACAGGCCAGCAAGCCGCGGGGGGAGCAAGCGCATTGCCTGCGCCGCGCCCAGCGCAATCCCGGCTGCTACCGCCGGGACGAGCGCGGCGACATAGCGTTCCATCACCATCGGGCGAATAAGATGCAGCGCGATCAGGACCAGTGCTGCGATCACAATGCCCAGGCCGATCAGCAGCATGGCCTGCAACGCCCGCGACAGATGCCGTGCGCGCCAGCATACCCAGATCATGCTCGTCATGCCGATCAAACCACCTGCCAACAGGACCAGATTGGCTTCCGCCGCGCGGACGATCGCATAGTACAGCGACAGGAACGCAGCGTTGAACCCGCCCGGAATCCAGAAGTTGGCCGTGTTCGATTCCCACCGGGAAAGCTGGAATAGGCACACCATCGAGAAGACGGTGCCCGCCAGCACGGTTGGGATCACCAATTGGCGGAATGGGACCGATTGCCGCGTTAGGAATGCCGCTGCTGCGAACGGAAGGATCAGGCAAGCGAGGATGACGCTGGTGAGAATGTGGAGGTTGAACGCCATCATAACCGCCACGGACCATGCCATCGCTGCGGCGCGATCCGCGAAACGCCCATTGAGCCAAACCGCGACAAGCCCAAGGACCACAACGGCGGCAAGGCTGTATGAGAGGAAATAGGAGCGGATTTCCGCCCCGCTTTGCAGAGCGGGCTTGTCGGCTATCAGGATCATGGTCATGACCGTGCCTATGGTCCACAGCTGGCTCTGGCGGCGGACAATCAACCACCCAGCGGCCAGGACGGCAAAGAAGCCAGCAAGATTCATCAGCCGCAGCTGTTCGATCGTTGTCGCAAACCGCCGACCGAGCCAGGCCAGTATGTAGAACAGGGGCGGGTGGTTGTCGGGCAGCCAGCTATCGCGCAGCGCTGCGCTGAAAGTGCGTTCAGGGCCGGTCACATACCATGTGTAGAACTCATCATACCACGGCCCGCGCTGGGTGCTGGTCCAGATCAGGGCAGCTGTAAAGCTTAAGGCAGCGATCAAGAAGCTTACGATTGTGGCAATTTGCTGGGCTGCCGAATCG
>JAFLDC010000284.1 GCA_017302775.1 Sphingomonadales bacterium | reverse complement strand
TGTCACGCGCGATCCGACCCCGAACATTGAAAAACTCCTCGGCGAACACCCCCATGTGATTGCCGTGTTCAAAGATGGGGATGGGGCAGTCTGTCGCTGGAACGGGAATGCACTGCGGTCACCAGAGCCGCTCTGGCAGTTGGATGACTTTCTGAAAAAATTTGTGGAGTGAGGCGAGGATGAGCATTTTCAATTTCACCGACGAGCAGTCATTGGGCGAAGTCCGCAGTGTTGAAACCTCACGGATCACCGTGCGGGTGACGGACGGTCAACGCCTGCAAAAGGCGCGCGTCGGTCGATTGGTCGCCATCCAGTTGATGGGCGATGAATGGCTGATCGGCATCATCGAGCGGGTGTGGCGGCATCCAGTGGAGCTGCCGACGCTGCCCGAAGCTGACCCGTCAGCGGATCTGGCTGCCGTGCCTCAAGAGGAAAACGGCGTGTCGATCAGCCTGGTCGGCACCTATCGCGCCCGGGATGGGCAGCGCAAGGACACTTTCACGCGCGCCGTTTTCATCCTGCCGGAAATCAACCGGCCTGTGTTCCCTATCGAGGAGAAATCTCTCGAAGACTTCATGGGCATCTTGAGCGCGTCATCCAAGGCGGACGCGGCTGCACCGCTCAAGGTCGGCACCTATACCCTGGATGGCAAGGCCAGCGCCTACATTGATGGCGACAAGCTTTTCCAGCGCCATGCCGCGTTGCTGGGCAGTACGGGCTCGGGCAAATCCTTCACCGTCGCCTCCATTCTTGAGCAGTCTGCACAACTGCCGCACGCGAATATCGTCGTGTTCGATCTTCACGGCGAATATTCGAGCATGAAATTCGCCAGCCACTACCGCATCGCAGGCATCGGCGATCTGAAAGCGAAGAAGGACGGCGCCATCTTCCTGCCCTTCTGGCTGCTGAATTACGACGAAATGCAATCACTGTTCGTGGATCGGTCTGAAGAGAGCGCCCCCAATCAGGCCAGTGAACTGATGAAGCAGGTCGTGGAGCTGAAGAAGAAATCCATCGAAGGGCTGGGGAAGCATGATCTGCTCGATGGATTCACAGTGGATACTCCGGTGCCCTATCGGTTGGCCGATCTTATTGAGGCTATCGCAGAAAAAGACAAGGAGATGGTGCAAGGAAGCAAGGGAGAAAAGCAGGGGCCGCTTTTCGGAAAACTGACGCGATTTCTGAACAGGATCAGTGTCAAAACGAAAGACCGTCGCTATGCCTTCATGTATCAAGCTCCAGCAGAATACGAGACTTACGAGGCGCTGCACCAGCTAGCCGAAAAGCTGCTCGGCACCGGCATCCAGCAAGATGGCATCAACCCCGGCATCAAGATTGTCGATTTTTCGGAGGTGCCCTCGGACATCCTACCGGTCGTCGTTGGTCTGGTTGCGCGAATCGTCTACCAAATCCAGTTCTGGAGCTCACCAGGGACGGATGGTGATGCCCGCCATCCTATCGTGCTCGTCTGTGATGAGGCACATCTCTACTTGCCAAGCGGTGCTGCCTCCATTGGCCCAATGGAAAAGCGCGCCCTGGAAAACTTCGAGCGCATCGCCAAAGAGGGACGCAAGTACGGTGTTGGGTTGATGGTAGTCAGCCAACGCCCCTCGGACGTCAGTACAACTATCCTCAGCCAGTGCAGCAACATCATCAGCTTGCGCCTGGCCAACAAAACCGATCAGGCAGTGGTCAGGCAGCTCCTGCCTGAAAGTCTGGAGGGGCTGATGGAGGTGCTGCCGACGCTGGACGTGGGCGAGGCTGTAGTGGTGGGCGACGCCACCTTGCTTCCGACCCGCATCAAGATGTCCAAGCCCATACACGAACCACGCAGTGCAACGATTCCCTTTTGGTCGCGCTGGGCCACGCCCAAAGCAGAAGTTGATTTGGTTGCTGCGGTAGAAAACATGCGCAGGCAGTCGCGCGCACAAGAAGATTAAGGACGCTTGAATGGCCACCAAAAAAGAACTACTTGCACAGCAAGTCGCCAAAGCCGTCGGTGCAGGAAAGGCAGTCGCGCTGGAAACCGTCGATTTCAACGACCCCAACCGCCCCAAGACCTGCCTTGAGGTGGATTTCCCTGTCCTCCCAATCAATGAGATTGCGAAGGTCGAGACTGCATCAGGAGCAGGCAGAAAACCGATATACACGATGACGAAGTGGTGGGCGCGACGTCCATCAAGCGTGTTTCGGAGCTTGCTGATCGCAGCAGCGACGAAAGCCCCGGACGATCCATCGGAATCGGCAAAATTAGTCTGGGACAACTACTACGCCAACCACCAGAAGAAAGGCGCATTCAAGCACCTAAAGGTGGCCGACATTTTTATGGGTGGCGGCACCACTTTGGTGGAGGGATCGCGCCTGGGCATGCAGATGTTCGGCAACGACCTCAACCCGGTCGCGTGGTTCGTGGTCAAGCAAGAGCTGGCCAACGTCGATCTTGAGCAAGTCAAGAAGCTGCTCGCCGACATCGAGGCTGAGGTCAAGCCACAGATCATGCCGTACTACTACTGCGACGGCCCGGAAGGCGAGAAAGGCACATGGACGCACCTGCCGTCGAACAAGGCAATGCCTGCCGATTTCGACCCGCTGACCATTCCGCAGGGCGAGCGCAAGGACTACCGCTACGAAGGCCCGGAGGTCATCTACTCCTTTTGGGCCAAACATGGCCCTTGCCAGGTCACCGGTTGTGGCCACCGCACGCCGATCATGACCAGTCCGGTGATGGCGGTGAAGACCATCAGTGTGAAGCACTGGGAACACACCTGCGGCCAATGCGGCGGTGAATTCCACGTTGAGGAGGAAGCCGCACGGATGGCGCCGGATGCGCCGCTGGTTGTCGCTCCAAGTGAATACCCTTTCTCCGTGCTCGACAAAAGGCGCGGTGTGATCTGCCCGCACTGTGGGCACGCTGAGCTTGCGAATCTGGGCAAGGGGAAGAACAAGAAGGTGGAACTGAGCTTGCTGGTGCATCCGCAATGGCTGGCGGGCGAAGCCAAGCAGGATGCGAATAGCCAGCCCTACGGCGGTTCGGCGCAGGACGACGTGGCGGCGACCACACGGTGGGATGCGGCACGCGCTGCGAATATTCGCCTACTGGAAGTGCGCGGCGCGTTGCCTAATGAAGTGACCGACCCGGAAACGGGCGCCACCTTCGCGCCGTCGAGGGGCACGGTGCCTAAGAAATCGCACTACGCCTGCGCGGCTTGCGGCACGGTGCAGGACGTATTGACCACCATCAAGGCCACTGGCAAGACGGGGCCGATGGCGGCCTATGCAGTACAGGGTTACGCACCGAAGCGCGATGCGGCAGGAAAGCCCTACAGTGGTCGCTTTTTCGCAGCCTACGATAGAACACATGCTCGACAGTACGACGCAGTTTTAGCGGAATGGGAGGAGCGCAAGGACGCTGATTTGAAGGACTATTGGCCGCGATCCGAGCTTCCTTACGGTTTTATGACCCATCACCTGCAAGGAGGTGTGCCGAACCACGGTTTCACCCACTGGTGGACGATGTTCAGCCCACGGCAGCGTTTGGTTCATGCCTTACTGTTAAAGGCTATCGCAACAGCAGGAGACCACGAATGGGGTGTGCGGGAGTTCGTCCTCGGTGCGTTTCACAGATACCTCCAGCATCAGAATATGATGTGTTTTTGGGACATTCAGCAAGACTGTGTTGCCCCAAGCCTGAGCAATCAAAATTTCCACCCAAAGTCTACGGTTGTAGAGAACAGCGTTTTCGCCCATCTCGGGCGAGGTAACTGGAATTCGTCACTCGATTCATTGCTGGACGCACTAAATTGGCTGGCCTCACCGACTGAACTGGTGAGCAACGAGAGACTTAACATCAATTTTCCCAGCATTGGTTCGCAAACATCAGGGAAATCGACAAAACTGGCTCTTGGCGATGTACTTACAGGTGCAGATGTATTGTGCAGATCCTCAACAGATCTCCAGCAGTACGCCGAATCCAGCCTTGATTTAGTCATTACTGACCCTCCTTTCGGAGGACTGCTCCATTACTCGGAGCTGTCTGATTTTTTCTACGTCTGGCTTCGTTTGGTGCTGAAGAGTAAATACCCGGAATATTTCAGCGCCGAATACACGCCAAAATCGCTGGAGGCCGTCGCCAATCGCGCCCGCGAGCCCGAAGATCCGGATGGCTTTTATCAGCGGTTGTTGACTCAGTGCTGGCGTGAGGCACATCGCGCGCTTAAACCCGGTGGCATATTAGCTTTCACCTTCCACCACAGCGAGGATGAGCCCTGGGTGGCGGTGTTGGAGTCGCTGTTCGACGCAGGGTACTACCTCGAAGCAACCTATCCCATCCGCTCCGACGAAACAAAGGGCGATGGTGAGTTCGGTTCCAGAACAATTGAATTCGACATCATCCACGTCTGCCGCAAGCGCACCGAGGAGCCCAAGCCGGTGAGCTGGGGTCGCATGCGCCGCGAGGTGATGGCCGATGTGCGCCAGTTGCAAGCCATGCTGGAGAATCACGCCAAGGAAGGTCTGCCCGCCGCCGACATTCAGGTCATCCGGCGCGGCAAGGC
>JAFLDC010000283.1 GCA_017302775.1 Sphingomonadales bacterium | reverse complement strand
CGAGCTCGTTAAGCAGCGTCGAGCCGGTGCGGCGTAGATCGTGGACCGTGAACGGCTCAAGCGGCAGCCCGTCCTTCCGCGCTTGATCGACGACCGAGTAGGTCACCCGATTAAAGGTCGCGCGCGACATCGGGGCATCAGCATCGTAGCGCGATGGCAGCAAGTATCGCGAATTGCCCGCGCAGGTTTTGAGCGCGATCAGGATGTCGAGCATTTGCTGTGACAGATAGACGTTATGGGCCTTTGATCGTTTCATCCGTTCTTTGGGAATCGACCAGACCGCGTTCTCGAAATCAACCTCGGCCCAGACCGCATCCTGCAACTCGCTCTTGCGGACCATCGACAGCAGAAAGAACTTCATGCCGAGCCTGATGGTCGGCAGCGTTGCAACCTTCTCGATGCACCGAAACAGCACCCGGATTTCAGACGGCGTCAACGAGCGGTCCTTGGGGACAAACGTTGCGATCGACGATGGACCAACCTCATCAGCCGGGTTGGCGATCTTCTCGCCATGCAGGATTGCGAAGCCGTAGATCTGCTTCACGATGTCGCGAACATGGATCGCAGTGGCTGGTGCACCTCGATCAACGATCGCAAGGCAGTGCGCGCGCAGGTCGCCGGGCGTTATCTCGGCCAGCAGCCGGTTGCGCCAGTTTGGCACCAATTCGCGCTCAAAGATCGAGCGGCGCATGGCGCGCGTGCTGTCCGCCATCGGCCCAACGGTCAGCCATTTCTCGCCGAACTCGCCGAAGCTCTTTGCTTCTTTGATCCTACGTTTGTCCCGCTGTTTCTCGATGGCGGGCGAAAGTCCCTCCTGGACCATTCGCTTGGCGTCGATGCACTTCTCCCTGGCGCGAGCAAGCGAGAGACCGGAAGCACAGTATTTCCCGAAGGTCACTGTCTCGCGCCGTCCGTGCATCCGATAGTCGTAACGGAATGAAATTGTGCCGTTCGTCCCGACCCGAACATACATGCCGTCGCGGTCGGTCACCTTGTAGGGTTTGTCTTTGGGTTTCAGGCTTTTAAGGGCTGCATCAGTCAGCATTGCCACATACTCCTTTCATTTTGACCGTCAGCCCGAAACGCACCTCTCCACCTCGAAAAAGCACAGGCTTTTCCGATTGTTAGTAAGAAAAATTGACCGTCAGGGGCTGTTGTGACCCTGACGGTAACGAGCGATTTTGAGAGTGGCAAGAGCAGGCGATACCGTCAGAACATCCGCGAATTCCGAACGCTGCCCACCGATTGTAGCCGAATGTCGTTGAATGAAAGTTATTTTATTTCAGTGGCTTATGTCGCAATATTTCGCACTCCCGGCCACGCTGGAGTAGCGAAAATCATTCCCACTCGATCGTCCCCGGCGGCTTCGACGTATAGTCATAGACCACCCGGTTGATGCCCTTGACCTCGTTGATGATCCGGGTGGCGACGCGGCTGAGGAAGGCGGCGTCGAACGGGTAAATGTCGGCGGTCATGCCATCGGTGCTGGTCACGGCGCGCAGCGCACAGACGTTGTCGTAGGTCCGGCCATCGCCCATTACGCCGACGGTCTTGACCGGCAGCAACACGGCAAAGGCCTGCCAGATCGCATCATACAGGCCGGCGTTGCGGATTTCCTCAAGGTAGATGGCATCGGCCTTGCGCAGGATGTCGCAGCGCTCGCGCGTGACTTCTCCGGGGATGCGGATGGCGAGACCCGGGCCAGGGAAGGGGTGGCGGCCGACGAAAACATCGGGCAGGCCCAGCTCACGGCCCAACTCGCGGACTTCGTCCTTGAACAGTTCGCGCAGCGGCTCGACCAGCTGCATGTTCATGCGTTCGGGCAGACCGCCGACGTTGTGGTGGCTTTTGATCGTCACGCTTGGCCCGCCGGTAAACGATACACTCTCAATCACATCGGGATAAAGTGTGCCCTGGGCCAGGAAATCGGCGCCGCCCACCTGCTTCGCCTCTTCCTCGAACACGTCGATGAAGGTCTTGCCAATAAACTTGCGCTTGGCTTCGGGGTCGGTCACGCCTGCCAGGCCGCCCAGGAACAGGGCGCTGACATCCTTGTGCACCAGCGGGATATTGTAATGATTGCGGAACAGGCTGACCACCTGCTCGGCCTCACCCAGTCGCATGAGCCCGTGGTCCACGAAAACGCAGGTGAGCTGTTCGCCGATCGCTTCATGGATCAGGACGGCAGCCACAGCAGAGTCAACGCCGCCGGACAGGCCGCAGATTACCCGGCCCTTGCCAACCTGGGCGCGGATTTCCTCGATCTTGGTCTTGCGGAATTCAGCCATGGTCCAGTCGCCGGACAGGCCGCAGACATGGCGCACGAAGTTCTTGTAAAGCTTGCCGCCGTCGGGCGTGTGCACCACTTCAGGGTGAAACTGCATCGCATAGATGCGCTTTTCGTCATTGGCGACAACCGCAAAAGGCGCGCCGGGGCTGGAGGCGACGACGCGGAAACCGGGGGCCAGCGCCGTTACTTTGTCGCCGTGGCTCATCCACACCTGATGGGTTTCGCCCTCGGCCCACAGGCCGTCGAACAGTGCGCAGCCGTCTGAAATTTCGATAAAGGCGCGGCCGAATTCGCCGGCGTCGCCGCGCACGACTTCGCCGCCGGTCTGGTGCATCAGCGCCTGCTGACCATAACAGATCGCCATCATCGGCAGTCCACTGTCGAGAATTTCCCGCGGGATCTGCGGGCCGTCCTCATCAAGCACAGAGGCGGGCCCGCCCGAAAGGATGATCCCCTTGGGCTGCATCCGCGCAAAAGCCTGGGCGGCGCTGGAGAATGGGGCGATTTCAGAATAGACCCCGGCTTCGCGCACGCGGCGGGCGATCAACTGGGTTACCTGGCTGCCGAAATCGACGATGAGGATGGAGTCGCTGGGCTGGATGGTCATGGCTGGCCGATAATGAGCCTATGGCCAGAGGGCAAGGGTGCGTGCGCCGAGCAGGCCCGCGTTTCCCAAGGGTTGAACCGGGACCGCGAATACGGCAGCTTGCCTGCAGCATCCTTGGGGGAGGCATGACATGACCGAGGCACAGCTCGCACCGATTTCACCCGTCACTGTGGCGGCCGATCTGAACTTTGCCGATCTGCGCGGCGCCCTCGCGGCGGGATGGCGGGATTTTCTGGCGCATCCGCTGTATGGCCTGTTTTTCGGGGCGATCTATGTCGCTGCCGGACTGGCGCTGACCTGGGCCTTGACCGCGCGCGGCGGCAGCGGGCTGCTGCTGACAGCGGCGGCCGGCTTCCCGCTGATCGCGCCGTTCACCGCGGTTGGACTTTACGAAATCAGCCGCCGGCGCGCGGCGGGTCTGCCGCTTTCGTGGGGGGCGGTGCTGGGCGCGCTGCGAGGGCGCGGCGACGATCAGCTGCTGATGATCGGCGGCTTCATCTTTGTCGGGTTCACCTTCTGGATCATCCTGGCCCACGGCATTTTTGCAATCTTCCTGGCCGAAAGCGGGATCGGGTCAGAATCATTGGAGATTTTCCGGACTTCCGCCGGGCTGGCGATGTTGGCGGTGGGCGGCGGGATCGGTGCAGTGGTCGCTTATGTATTCTACGCCGTGACCGTGATCAGCCTGCCGATGCTGGTTGACCGGGACGTTGATTTCCTCACCGCGATTATCAAGAGCCTGCGCTGCGTGCAGGCCAACGGCACGGTGATGCTGACCTGGGCGGCGATCATCGCTGCGGCGCTGTTCGCGGCGATGCTGCCGGGCTTCGCCGGGCTGCTGGTGGTACTGCCGGTGCTTGGCCACGCCACCTTCCACCTCTATCGCCGGGTCTGTGGAAAGCCGCTTTAGCACGACGTGGCACGGGGCGGGATTCGTGCTGGCGCCCGGCCAGATCCGCAAGCCAGAGAATTAAATTCAAGTATCAGTATTTTAGAAATTATTGGAACTGCGCGCGGCTATCAATCGTTCGCTCGATCGAGCAGGTCTGGCCGTCGGTCCGGCACCGTTCGAGCAGGCCTGCCACGGCTTGCTGGGGTGCAAGGTCATTGCGGGCTCTCAGGCGCCCGCGGCTGTCGCGGCCGATCGCGATCGACCCATTGATGGTCCACGTTGCGATGCTGCAATTTGTCCAGCCGCGATTCCGCTGGCATTTTTCCAGAGCCAGAGCCTTGGCCCGCGCTAGATCAACCGCCTCGTCCACGATCAGGTATTTTTCAATTGTCACATATCTGTCGCCATCGGCACTGTCGGCCCACACAACCACCGCGGCGAAACTGTGCCAGGTGGGGTTAATGGCCGGCTGTGGCGATCGTGGGACATCGGCAGCATGGCCATAGTTCGGGATGGCGACGCAATCATCCTGGTTTTGCACGGGAATGCGCCAGGGTTCGTATCCCGCCGGGCATCCGTTCTCGGCCAAGGCACCTTCGGGCAGGAGGAACAGCGCAGGCGCGCCCAGCGCAAGCGCCAACCAAGCTCGGGCAGGCCGCGTTGTTGGTGGGGACAAGGCCGCTTCCTCTTCCAGATCACCGCGCCAAAACCTGTGGCACCAATTTGCCGGCTCGCGCGCATGAGACATGCGTCTGACCGGATTAATCGAAA
>JAFLDC010000282.1 GCA_017302775.1 Sphingomonadales bacterium | reverse complement strand
CGTCACCACCGCCCTGCCCTACGCGAACGCGCCGTTCCACATCGGGCACATGATGGAGTACATCCAGGCCGACATCTGGGGATCCGTCCGGCGCCCCGATCATGATCGATATCGAAGAGCTTTTGGCCACGCGCTTGCTGGTCCAGGGCAACAGTGGCTCGGGCAAATCGCACCTGCTGCGCCGAATATTGGAACAGAGCGCCGGGCTGGTACAGCAAATCGTGATCGACCCTGAAGGCGATTTCGTCACGCTTGCTGAGGTGTTTGGCCATATCGTGGTCGATGGCGCGGCATACTCCGAAGCGGAACTGGTCCGGCTTGCCGCGCGGGTGCGGGAGCACCGCGCCTCGGTGGTGCTGGCGCTCGACGGGCTTGAGATCGAGGCGCAAATGCGCTGTGCCGCGCAGTTTCTGGGCGCCCTGTTCGATGCGCCGCACGCCCAGTGGTTTCCGGCGCTGGTCGTGGTGGACGAGGCGCAGATGTTTGCGCCGGCCGTCTCCGGCGAGGTCAGCGATGACGTCAGGCGCCTGTCACTGGCGGCGATGACCAATCTGATGTGCCGGGGCCGTAAGCGCGGACTGGCGGGAATCGTCGCGACCCAGCGGCTTGCCAAGCTTGCCAAGAACGTTGCGGCTGAAGCGTCGAACTTCCTGATGGGCCGCACGTTTCTTGACATCGACATGGCCCGGGCCGCTGATCTGCTGGGAATGGAGCGTCGTCAGGCCGAACAGATCAGGGATCTGGCGCGCGGACAGTTTCTGGGGCTTGGACCGGCCATCAGTCGCCGCCCGGTCGCGGTCCGGATCGGCGAGGTGCAGACAGGTGCCAAGGTGATGAAACAGGCGTTCGCCCCGCCGCCAGCAGCGTCCCCGGACGCACTGCACGCCTTGCTGCACACCGGGCTTCACCTCGATGGTGAGGCACTGCCGCCCGCGCCTTCGCCACCCCCTTCACCCCCGGCGGAAGAGTTGCTCGATCAGATTGCTGCGGTTCCCCTGGAAGCAGTGGATCCGGTTGAGCAGCCACAGCTGTTTGCTCCGTCACAGGACGAAGTCGACGCATCCGTCAATGCGATCCTGATGGAAATGGCCGCGGAGGATGATTGTACCTTCCAGCAGCCAGCCCGCCTTTTTCAGGATTTTTCGATACGCTGCCGGATGCAGCGGTTGACTGCAGGGCATGTCGACATGGCGCAGTTCCGACGCCGCTTTGCCATGGCCGTTGCTGGAGTTGACGACCCTCAGGCAGAGCCGTGGCGTGACATTTTGCGTGTGGCGCACACGCTGTCCGATGACTTGCTGGCACCGTTCCTGGTGATTGCAGGGGCCGCGCGGGATGGCGCGCCATGCCCAGAAGACGCGGAGCTGGCGCGGGTTTACGGCACCAGTTCCATGGGCCGCATCCGCCGTTTGCTCGACCACTATGAGCGCAGCGGCCTGATTGTTGTGCGTATCGACTTCAGCGGACGTCGATCCGTCGTGATACCGGAACTTGGTTTTGCAACGGCGCCGCTGGCGGCCTGAGTAGAGGGGGGCGGGGCCATCCGGCCTGCGGCGAGCCATTGCTGGTGATTGTCCCGGCTTGAACAGGCAGGCTGTTCGGTGAAAATGACGGGCCGGACGATGTAGGCAGCATATTCGGTATTGTGAAACTGCGGAATATGCAGAGAGTGCTCCCTGAATATTGAGGGGATTTGAAATGAATAGTCGGCGTCCTCTCGTTTTTGCATCGTTTGTCATATTTCTGGATGCACTCGGCATCGGCCTGATGATGCCGGTCATGCCTGATTTGATCATGGAAGTATCGGGTGTGGGGCTGGACGAAGCAGTCCGGATCGGTGGTTACCTATTGCTGTCCTACGCTGGAATGCAGTTTCTTTTTGCACCGATGATCGGCGCGATCAGCGACAAGGTGGGGCGCAGGCCGGTGTTCATTGCTGCATTGGCCATGCTCGCGCTGGACTATGCCATCATGGCCAGCGCTATGTCGCTATCCTGGTTGTTTGTCGGTCGTGTTCTCTCGGGATTAGCCGGATCGACCTGGGCCGTAGCCTTCTCCTGCGCTGCCGATGTGGTGCCGCAGGAAAAACGTGGCGGGGCCTTTGGGGCAGTTGGTGCTGCAGGGGCGTTGGGCCTGGTACTGGGGCCAGTGATTGGCGGATTCGCTGGGGGCATAAGCACAAGATTGCCGTTCCAGATTTCCGCGGTCTTGGCCGGAGGCGGGGCAATCTTCGTTATACTGTTGTTCCAGGAAACACTGTCGCTGCAATTGCGCCGCGCGCTTGATTTCAAGGCGTTTAACCCGATCGGAGCGCTTAGCCGGCTGTCTCGGGACAGGTTTCTGCAACAGGGATTTGTGATCCTGTTCATAATTTCATTTTCAATGCACACGCACACTGCAATCTGGTCGTACTACGGCATTCTCAAATTCGGATGGTCGCCGCTACAGATCGGTCTTACTGCGGCTGTCTATGGGGTATCGATGATCGTCGTCCGCGCCGGGCTGGCCGGGCGGGCGGAGAAGCGGATGGGGGCCCGCAGCGCGGCGCGATGGTCTATCCTTTTTGCTGCGCCGTCCTATGCCATGGTCGCCGTTGCACCCGATATGACAACAACGATTCTGGCGATCGTGCTTGGCAGTATTTCCGGTATTGCCCTGCCCATGCTGCAAGCCCTGATGAGCCAAGCGGTACATTCAGATGAACAGGGCTATCTTCAAGGTGCGATAGCAAGCATATCGGGCCTGGCGGCCTTGCTGGCGCCACTTGTCATGTCGCAGGTGCTGTACTTCAGCATGAATGAGCCGGTGAGCTTGCCAGGAGCGCCTTTCCTGCTGGTGAGCGTCCTGCTGGTTGGCGCCACCATCCTGCTATGGCGCGCCACCGCCGGAAATGAGCAGGCCGGGGCCAAGGCAGATAAGTGATATTGTTAGCGCTGTAGGCGGCAGCGGTAATTTTTCAGATCCACTCCCCTATTCCGGCATTTCAGTTTTCGAAACTATATTAACAAGGAGGCTCAAGAGTATTGCGGGTAATTTGTATTTTGACCCGTAGAAATATAATTGATTGGTCGTGTAAATAATGTTTAATGTTCTCGACTCTGTATTGAGAGGGAATTCCTCATGGCGATTTTTCTTGTAAGAATTCCCGTCGCTTTGCCAGGAGGTTTGAATTTCTTTCCGGTTCTACAATCATGCCTGCATGGGTAGAGCCGCGATGGATCGGCCCGCGGGCAAGCCTGGCTCTGTCGAGCGCCTAATGCCCACGGTGCGTTGGCAAATTGGCGGGCGCCTCAGTTGGTACCATCGTGGTTCCGGGCGGAATGGTCGGTTTTGGCCGACTGATCCATTCCTGCTGCGTCGCTGGATCCATTCAGTCACCCTGCAGCGGATTTAGCATCGTGCAAGCGTGGTCGATCCGTGGTTACCTGGCGTGGATGTTCAAACCGCTGCGCCTTCTGGTCGGTCAGCACGGTACGCCGCCCGCAGACATGCTGCACATTCCCGGTTGGGAAACTATCCGACTGATCAGTTCGCACGAACAGCTTCGCGATGTAAACCGGCAGACCGGCCAGACATATTGGGGCGGGCGCGGGAATGGATTCCTGACCCCGTTGTTTGGGGTCGAAAGCGTTTTCACGCTGGACGGCCCGTGGCACCGGATCGCGCGGCGCCTGGTTTCATCGGCATTGACGCGTACGCGGGCCGATCAGCTGAAGCCCATCATTGATGAGATCGTACGCGACGAACTCGATCGGGTGGAAAAAGGGCGGATTACCGACGCAGGTGCCTTGGCGCGGCGAATTACGATGCGGGTCACCTGCCTTACCGTTCTTGGAGTAACCGAGCGCCCGGTTGCTTTGCGCCTGCTGAAACGATTTGATCGCGTCACCGGGTTCCTTGCTAACCCGGTCAGCTACAACAAGGCCTTGTGGGGGACTTTGCCGTTTCCGTTGCATGTCCTCATCAATGGCCGGATCGGGAAAGTCCGGGAAGCGATCGGAACGATCATCACAACTCGCAAGGCAACCCGGATGCGGGACGGATCGGTGGCCGACGTGCTGATCTGCAATCAGCAAGAGGCTGGCTATTCGGACACCTTCATTCGCGACAATCTCGTCGCCACGACGGCAGCCGGGTACGATACAAACGGATCGGCGCTAACCTGGATGCTGTTTTGGCTGTCCCAGGATGGCGCTTATTCACACCTGCTTGACCGATGCGAAGCGGTTGGTCTTGACCGCGCTGCGGATACTTTCATTTCCGAAACGCTCCGCATTTGCCCGCCGCTTGAAATATTGCCGCGCGCGGTGGATGCCGAGATGGAGGACGGTTTGGCGGACGGTGCATCGTTGGTCTGCCCCTGTCCGATGCGGGTTCACCACGATCCCGCATTGTTCGAAAACCCGGCCAGCTTTCAGGCAGAGAGATTCGACCATCGTACATATGGGCCGACGGAGTACTTCCCCTTCGGCGCGGGATCGCGGTTATGCCTTGGCATGAACTTCGCCTCGCTCGTGATGAAAGCGGTGCTAACGGAGTTGATTGCCCGCAAGGCGTTTTTCGC
>JAFLDC010000281.1 GCA_017302775.1 Sphingomonadales bacterium | reverse complement strand
CTGCGCCATTTCGCCATTGAGATCGGCAATCATCACCTTGGCACCGGCACCCGCGAGGGTTTTGGCGATTCCCGCGCCGATATTCTGGGCGCCACCGGTAATGATCACCTTGTGACCACTCATGCGGAAATCGGCGAAAGCGTCGAAAGAGACGGACATGGCAAACCTCGGAATGCTGGGGGATCAGGGCAGGTTGACAGTTCGTTCCGGCACGGGCGTGCCAGCGGCGAAGCTTGATGCGTTGCCAAGAGTCTGCTCGGCGATGTCGGTCAGTGCTTCCTGCGTTAGCCAGGCGCTGTGTGGCGTAACGAGGCAGTTCTTCTGGGCGATCAGCAATTGGAGCGTATCGTCCTGCACGATCTCGGCCGAGAGGTTCTCGAAGAAGAGGCCAGCCTCGTTCTCATAGACGTCCATGCCGAGATACCAGAGCGTTTCGAGGTTCTTCAGTGCGACAATCGCGGCTTTCGTATCGATCAACGGTCCGCGCCCGGTATTGATGAGCACGGAGCCCTTCTTGAAGAGCTTCAGTGTTTCCGCATTGACCATATGCCTGGTCTCGGGTGTCAACGGGGCTGTCAGGACGATGACGTCCGAACGGCGGAAGAGCTCCTCGCGCTCGACATATTCCATGCCGATCGCTGTCATCTCGTCATGCGGGTAAGGGTCCGACCCGAGGAGCAAGCAGCCGAACCCCTTGAGAATGCGCGCCGTAGCCCGACCGATATTGCCGGTGCCGACAATGCCCGCGACCCGACCGCGCAGGGTGAAGCCGACGAGGTTGTCCATCGAGAAATTGCCGTTGCGCACGCGGTTGTGCTGGTGATGCACATTGCGCACGAGCGAGAGGATCATCGCCACCGCATGCTCGGCAATCGATTCCGGCGAATAGGCCGGCACGCGCATCACGGTCAGGTCATGGGCCTTGGCAGCCTTCAGATCCACCTGGTTGAAGCCGGCGGAACGGCAGAGTACGAGCTTCACGCCGCCTTTCGCCAGCGTCTCGACCGTTGCCGCATCGCACACGTCATTGACGAATATGCACACCGCATCGAAGCCCTTGGCCAGCGGCGCGGTGGAGGCATTCAACGGGGCGGCGATATAGGTGATCTCGTGGTTATGCGCCGCGTTCACCGCCTCGAATTGCGGCTTCTCGTAGTCCTTCGCGTAGAACATCGCGATCTTCATCAGAATCTCCAGGGATTAAAGAGAAATCAGGCGTTCTTCGCGCGGCGGGCTGCCGCAACGACCCAAAGGCGGATGACAAGCGTAACGAGGAACCCGGCCAGAAGCGCCCAGGGCGCCGCGACGCCCATCATCCGCAGCAGGGCGAGCAGACCGCAGCCGATAAACAGGGCTTCGATGACCCAGACACCCGGACGCAGAGCCCCGGGAAATTCGTTGATGATGATGTCCCGGATGATCGATCCAAAAGCCGCGCTCATTGCGCCGAAGAAGGCGCAGAGGATCCAGAGTTGCGCCTGTCCCAACAGGGTCGGTGCCACGACCGTGCCCAGAAGGTTGAACGCCTTCGCCGCGCCAAGGGCACCGAGCGAGGCAAGCGCGATGGCTTCGGCGCTTTCCTTGATCACGAAATCCCGCTTCGCAATCGCGGCCTGGAGGAACCCGAGATTGGCATAGGCGATCGACAGGACAAAGATCGCCACGATGTAGAACGGGAACGCGACCCAGAAGAAGGGCTGAGCCTGCGGGCCGAGCAGGATATCACGCAAGGTCCCGCCACCCAGCGCTGCGGCAACGGCGCAGAGGAAATACCCAAACGTCGAGAGGTTCTTGCCCCTCGCCACGATCATCGCGTTGATCGCGAAGGACAGGATGCCCAAGGTCTCGATCCAGATGAACCATTCCGGCCCGCCACGCATGATCCAGGCCCTCAATCCAGTTCCTGGACGCCGCCGCCCGACACGGTGAGGACCTGCCCGCTCACCCAGCTCGATGCCGGGCAACAGAGGAACAGCGCGGCATTGGCGATGTCCTCAGCCTGCCCGAGCCTCCCCAGAGGGGTATGCTTGAGCATCGCCTTCTCGATCTCCGGCGTAAGCACCGTCGCCAGCGCATCCGTCTTGATCGCGCCCGGCGCGATGCAGTTCACGCGGATGCCCTTCGGCCCGAGATCAAACGCGATGTTGCGCGTCAGATGGTTCACGGCCGCTTTGGACGAGCCATACGAGGCCATCCGCTGGTTCTTGTTCTCGCCCGCCATGGACGAGATGTTCAGCACGGCGCCATGGCCCGCTTTCTCCATAAGGGGAGCAGCGAGTTGCGTGAGGCGGAACAGCGAGAAGACATTGAGCTGGTAAGCCCATTCGAAATCACCCATCGGCATATCGAAAGGCTTCGGCCCGCCACCGCCGGCATTGTTGACAAGAATCGTGAGGCTGCCGAACCGGTCGACCGCTGTCTTGACCGCCGCCGCGAGGTCTTCTTCCTTGGTCACGTTGCAGGCGATGCTGACAGCCTTGCCGCCCGCCGCCACGATATCGGCAGCAACCACCCCTGCCGTCTCTGCCTTGAGATCGCTGACCACCACAGAAGCGCCGGCGCCGGCAAAGAGCTTGGCAATGGCCCGACCGATCCCGGCACCTGCGCCGGTCACCAGGGCCACATCGCCATCGAGACGGAAACGGTTTGGATCGAACATGGCTGGGTAAACTCCGCGCCGAGGGACAGGCCTGGACAGAAACAGGCACGTCGTTCCATCACAAGGGGGATGGTGCCCATTTTGGGCGCCCTGTGGACGGGCTCCCGCCGCTATTTGAGGAGGGTCTGAAGCCGGGCATGCAAGCCGGCAACACGGGCAATCCCCCGGCTATCCAGCGCGGACAAATCATCTTTGGCTTTCGTGCTCGTCTCGCCCACGACAAGGCGCCAGGCCCCATCCGCGCCTTGTTCAATCCAGCCCCGTTCGCCAAGCTTGGCGAGCTTTCTTCGAACCGTTTCCCGCGGAATGCCGGAGGCATCCGCAATCCGTGATGCGGTGATCTGGGGCGGGTTTGGCCGGACCCGTTGCGATGAGACGCTGCCCGTCTGCGTGTCGATCACGGCCCTCAGATGCATTTGTCCGATGATCGCGAGGACCAGCATCTCCTGAAGATCGCCACCGAACTCGCGCGAAACGTCCGAGAGATGTTCGGTCAGGAACTCCACGAAGTGATATTGATAGGCGGGGTATTTCTCACGGAAACGAGCCTCGATCTCGTCGGCCATCAACAGCGTGTTTTTCGAAGGCAAGGCAGGCTCCGCGTCATATTTGGGCCGAACCAGGCGTCGGCCTGACAAAACTGGTCGAAAAAGCGATATTGGCAATGCAGCAGTGCAGGAGAGTGGGCCATGCAGGATGAAAATGTCAGGGGAAAAGATGCAGGGCGCAGATCGGGATCGTCCTCTTTGGTCGTGTTCTGGCTGCTCCTTTGCTTTGTCTGGTCATGGCCAGCTTTGGCACAGACCCCGGAACCGAACCGTATCCGTATCGAATACGCCCAGCCCACCGATCCCCAGCATCTGCCCTTGTATGATTTGCTGAAGGAGAAAGCGGTTCTCGAGCGGATCCAGACATTGCTCTCGCCGTTCCGGTTGTCTCGCCCGCTGACCTTCCGGACTGCGGGCTGTGACGGAGAGATCAATGCCTGGTTCGACAAGGATGCCGTCACGATCTGCTACGAATACGTCGCCTATGTGCTCGAGGCAGCAGCCAGCCGAAAACGTCCGGATTGGGTCAGCGAGCATCACGCGATTGTTGGCCCGCTGATTGATGTATTTCTGCACGAGGGTGCGCATGCCCTCTTCGCCTATCTCGACATTCCGCTGCTCGGACGGGAAGAGGATGCCGCGGATCAGGTCGCAGCCTATATCCTCCTGAGCCTCGGGCGGCAGGATACGCCGCAACTCATTGGCGGGATTGTCTATCTCTACCTCAATGAAGCCGGCATCAGCCGGTTTCCAAGGATCGGAAGCAAGCGCCTCAAATTGGTGGATTACAAGCACGATGCCGATGTGCATAGCACGCCGCTCCAGCGCATGTTCAACACGCTCTGCCTTGCCTATGGCGCCAGCCCGGATCTGTTTGCCCCTGCGATCCAGCGCGGCGCACTACCGTCTGACAGAGCTGAGGGCTGTGCCGATGAATTCGCTCAGGTCGACAAGGCCTTCCGCCGGCTCATCCAGCCGCATATCGATCCGGAAGTGCTCCGGCGCGTTCTCGCGAGTGACACGCTTTCGCTCGGGCGAAATTGATGGGGCGAAGCCGACTTTTCGACTAAGGTGACATCAAGTTACCAAAAGGTGACCGCAGCTCGGAACGCCTGCTATTCAACAGGGCTTTTCAGCAAACGGCCTGTCCGGAATCGGCCCCATAACTGCCGCTTTCGACACGGCGCTCCGTGAAAGACAGCAGCACGCGACCACCCTTCCCTATGTCGGTATAGTGGCTTTGATGAACTCGGCTGCCGCCTCAACACAAAACACAGGTCACATCCGCTGCCAGACCTGCCCCACAGCCACAAAAGCCCCGCTCACCCACTCTCCCGCCATGCCCATTGAATTTCAGGATTATTACA
>JAFLDC010000280.1 GCA_017302775.1 Sphingomonadales bacterium | reverse complement strand
TAACGATTTCGACGAAAGCCGCATCCTTGGCGACTTCGACATGGTATCCTACCACGCCTTGAGAAGGAGTCAGAGCAAACATGACCGTGCTGCGCGACTGCACTTCTCCAGGCCGCGCAAAGTCTGGCGGCGGCAAAAGTTCTTCCTTATTGACCCGTCCACTTGAACTTGCGGCTGCACCAAACCCGCCGGGCAGCGCGGTGCTGGCGGTGCGGCCAGGGAGGTTGACCACCACGTTGCCTTCGACGACCTCGGTCAGCGATGCATCGGGGCCGTCATAGCCTATCCTGAAAACCGTGCCGCGGACGGCCGAGATGGCGACCGGCGTCCGCATCCTGAATCGGCTGCGATTGTCGCGCAGCGGCACGACTGTAGTCTCGGTCCGCCCCCGCTCGATCGAAAAATCAGTATCGGTCCCGCGCGTAAGGAAATAAGTGCGCAGCCTAACCACCCGAACTCGCGCATTCGATGGCAAGGCAATTCGCGAGCCGTTTTCCAGTTGCAGCGTGAGATAGCCGTCCACGCCGGTTTCGACGACATCGCCCTCGGTAACCTTCCCGCGCAGTTCGAGGGGGGTTAAACGTCCAGCGCGCGTCACGTTGGCGGACCCGCGCACCGATATGACCGTCGCTGACAACCGCGAAAACTTGAGCACGCTCGTCGGGATGACAATCTTCGATCCGACTCGCAGGCGATTGGCATTAGCCAGTCCGTTGGCCCGCTCAACCTGGAGGTAGGCGGTCGGAGAGACAAAATACCGCTGACCCAGGCCGATCAATGTATCGCCTTCGCGGATTTTATAGGTGACTTCGTCTTTGTCGCGTGAGAGTTCCTGCGCCCACGATGGAGTAACCGACACCAAAGGTACGGCCAACAGCAAGAGTGCGAGGCTCAGTCGCTTGGTCATTCGTTCGCGTAGGTATCCAACCTGTAACCGTATCCAAAGATCGTTTGTAGACGATGGCCGTTTTCCGGCCGCAAGTCGAGCTTGGTGCGTACCTTGGAGACATGCATGTCAAGCGTTCGCGTCGAGAGATCGACCGCATTGTTCCAGATTTTTTCGAGGATGTACCCGCGCGACAAAGGCCGCTGCAAATTCTCAAAGAACAGCAGCGCGAGCTCAAACTCCTTTGCCGTCAAGCGCACCACTTTGTCGTCAAAGCGCACGGTCTGATCCAGCCGGTCGAACGAGTAGCGATCATGCTGTTCGAGCCTTGATCCGCGCTGATCGTCCTGGCCCCGTCGCAGGGCGGCGGCGACCCGGGCACGGATCACCTCCTCACTACCTGGTTTTGAGATAAAATCGTCGGCGCCAGCATCGAGCGCGTGAACAATGTCCTGCTCGTCATTTCGAGAGGTGAGTACAATGATCCGCGGGACCTGGCGAAGATTTTGTCTGGCCCAAGCAATTACGTCGAGCGCTGAAAACCCTGGCATATTCCAATCAAGCAGCAGCAGATCGAAGGTTTCGTTCTTCAACGCAGATACAACCCCGTGTCCTCTGGCGAAGCCTATGCAGGTGTGCCCGGCTCGCTCAAGCACGCCCATCGCGTAGTCCAGCGCCTCCTTGTCATCATCTGCAACCGCGATCCGCATTCAAGTTTCCAAATTCAAATCCAAGCTTCATTTTGCCCTCTTACGCAAGAATGTTGACCTGATCCTCTTATCTACGGATATTTTACAACAAATTACAGGCTTGTTGGGTAAGGTCTTGTAAATCCACGCACTCTCGTCGGCGCCAGGCAAGCTGCAGACCGTGCCTAAGAGTGGTGAGCGTTATGACGCCCAAGGTAAAGGGCCGTGGTCGGCTTGTTGGCAGGACATGAAAGCTGTGCAATCGGCGCTGAAGCTCAATTTGCCCACCGCAACGCAATAATTTTGCCACCAGCTAACCTTCCATGGCTTCCTCGTGACGGTAGGGAGCAAGATTTCTGCATAAGCTACCGAATTTTGCATAACTGCCACTTTATCGGTGCCGAAGCGCTTCGAGCTAGTTCCAAAGCGGAAATCCGTGGCTTTCGGGTTCAAGCGATTCGCTGATGCCGCGTCGCGCAGCCGCAAATGTCGAGATTCCTTACAACGTTTTACGTTTGCGCAAGTGTTTGTTTACCATCTTGCTGGCATCTGACCCTCGTTGAAAGCAACAAAGGGTTCGCAAATGATCTTTGAGATCGAGTTCAATCGCGCCGCTCGCGCAAGTATGGTCGCCGCCGTTGGACTTGCCGTGGTCGCAATCGGGGCTTCGCCGGCCCACGCCGCAAAGACCGGCGCGTGGACGACGACCATTCCGCACACCAGCACCACCAGCAACGGCGTGACGGTGACGATGGCTTCGACCACAGCATTCACGACCGTGGCAAATGCCTCCATGGGAACTACCAATTTTTGGAACGATCCGTTCGCCGCGGTGCCGACCACCTCAATTCCGAACTCGGGTAGTATCGACTTCATCGCAACCGCGGTTGCCACCCAGACGGTTACTTTCACTTTCAACAAACCCGTGAACAACCCGGTCCTCCATCTCGAGCGCATGGGTGGAAGTGTCAACGGGTTCACCAATTCCAGCAATTGGTTGCTGGCAGGTTCGAACCTGCCGACGCTGCCCACTTTGAACCGCCTTTCCGGCAATTTTCAGTTTCAAGTTGCAGGCGGTGCGTTCTTCCGGACCCCCGGAGTTACTTACTCCGCTGCTGGTTGCTCGGTCGCCTCGGCCACTGCGACGACTGACGACGGCTCAAATGGCTGTGGGTCGGTGCAGGTCAATGGAACCGGCATCACTTCGCTTACCTTCACTGTCACTTTCTTGGGCGGCGCTGGGGCGGGTGATGGAATCGAGCTCCTCTGGTCGATCGGTGGTTCACGGATCGCTGTAAGCAAGCAGTCCACTTATGGAACGGGCACATTCGCATTCTCGGGCACCAATGGTCTTGGGCCGACATCTTTGGACACTAATGCAGCCAACCCGGCGACATCGAGCTATTTCGATGTTGTCAATCACGCACAGCCACTGACAATAACTGAGACTGTTCCTAGCGATTATGTGCTGACCGGCGCAAGCTGCGTGGACCAAAGCGGCGTAGCGGTCACCGCATCGCTGGCGTCAAATGTGCTGACCATTCCCGCTGCGAATTACAGAGCAAATCAGAATATTATTTGCACTTTCGCCAACCGCCGGACCCCAGCAACCGATCTCGTCATTACGAAAACTGACGGGATATCTTCGACCTTTTCCGGCAGCACCAACAATTACTCCTTGGTTGTGACCAACAACGGCCCGGACTCGATCACAGGCGCCATTGTCAGGGACATCCCTGGCGCTGGGATAACCTGCCCGCCAACCAACCCGGTTGTGATCAGCGGTAGTGGCGTGCCGACAGGCAGCTTCACCATAGCAAATCTTACTGCCGTCTCCGGCATCACGCTCGGCACGCTGGGCAATGGCCAGTCGGCAACCTTGACTTTCTCTTGCCAGGTAAACTGAAAATGCAACCGATCACAGCTTCGTCGCATCTGCGCCATATTCGCGGACACATCACAAAACCACTGCTGACCGCAGTCCCGATCCTGGCATTCATGTTGCCGGTACAGGGTTGGGCCCAGACGGCACTCAATACAGCCAGCGTCTCAGCGCCTGTTCAAGGGCAAATTTCCGTTGCCGCTCTAACTCTGCGCAAGCACGGAAAAGACGGCAGCTTTGTGCTGACAGTGACCAACAATGGACCGGATGCCGTGACCGGAGCGGTCGTCACCGACAAGATCGGAAGCGGAAGGCTTTGTCCTCCCGAGAATGCCGTAATTTTCGCAGGAAGCGGAACGCCCGCAGGCGGCTTCACGCTTGCAGCTCTCATTAGCCCGGGGATCACGCTCGGCACACTCAACAGCGGCCAGTCGGCTTCCCTCACTTACTCTTGCCAGGCGATCTGATCATGGAAAACACCAACATTGCGCCGCTCTCCGGCAACCTCCGGAAGACTCTCGTTCGCCTTCTCGGCACGGCTGCCCCGATCATGGCCGTCGAAGCCAATCTTCGTGATCAGGACTTTGATGGGACGTTCGCCAGGATCTGCAGTCTTCTTCATGTCGTCTCCGGAAAGGCAGGTGTCGCGAGCACTGCCCGATTGGTGCAAACTTCCGCGCAACGTTAGCACGCCCCAGGCAATAAAGCAAACGGTTGGTCAAATGCGATAATCGTCACGGAAGCGATGAGGTTTGTCCGATTGGTCGAGTCAGTTCTCGTCGAGGATCGCATTTGATCTTGACCGTCCGATGTGGGGGAAGATGGATGTTTGCCGAACCCATTGCAACCGATTGTTCTGTTGCACTATCGCCGCTGCCATTGCCATGCGGGCGGGCCCGGCGTCATATGGCGCGTCCGGCGTGGCCGACGCATGAACGGAGACACACCAAGGAGTTGCCGAGAACATGGATGATTTTCATTGGAATGGCCAACGCATGTCACTGGCCCTGGACGCAGGTGCAGCCGTGTTGCGTCTGTTCAATCCGCCGCTGGGTTACATGGACGAGTTGATGGAGTCCGAACTCCTCCAGGTGCTCGACCGCCTCGAGCATTGGCCCGATGGAAGGGTGGTCGTGCTGACGGGCCG
>JAFLDC010000028.1 GCA_017302775.1 Sphingomonadales bacterium | reverse complement strand
GCGGACATGGCAGTTGTCGAGTATCGCATTGTTCTTTCCGTAGGCCCGCTCGATCTGATTGAGGGACTGCGCGATCAGGAATGACTTGAGCCCATAGCCAGCCATGAATGCCAGCGCGCTCTCGAAGAAGTCGAGCCGCCCCAATGCCGGGAACTCGTCGAGCATCAGCAGCAGCCGGTGGCGCTGCGCCTTGGGGGAAAGCTCTTCGGTCAGCCGCCGCCCGATCTGGTTGAGGATCAGTCGGATGAGCGGCTTCGTCCGACTGATGTCGGAGGGCGGCACGACCAGATAGAGCGTGGAGGGCCGCTTTGCCTCGACCAGATCGGCGATCCGCCAGTCCGAACATTTGGTGACCTCGGCGATGACAGGATCTCGATATAGCCCGAGATAAGACATGGCGGTCGACAGCACACCCGAGCGTTCGTTTTCCGACTTGTTCAGCAGCTCACGCGCCGCGCTGGCAACAACCGGGTGCGGACCAGCGTCACCCAGGTGCGTGGTCGCCATCATTGCATCGAGCGTCTGCTCTATGGTGCGTTCGGGATCGGACAGGAAGGCAGCCACCCCGGCGAGGGTCTTGTCGGACTCGGCGTAAAGTACATGGAGGATCGCTCCAACCAGCAAGGCATGGCTGGTCTTCTCCCAATGGTTGCGTTTCTCAAGGCTTCCTTCGGGATCGACCAGGATGTCGGCGATGTTCTGCACGTCGCGCACTTCGCTGATCCCGCGACGCACTTCGAGCAGCGGATTGTAATGGGCAGAGGCTAGGTTGGTGGGATCGAACAGCAGGGTGCGGCTGAAGCTTGAGCGGAAGCCGGCGGTCAGGCTCCAGTTTTCGCCCTTGATGTCGTGAACGATCGCCGAGCCCGGCCAGGTAAGCAGGGTTGGAATGACCAGACCGACGCCCTTACCCGAACGGGTCGGCGCGAAGCACAGCACGTGTTCAGGACCATCGTGGCGCAGATAGTTGTTCTGGAACTTGCCGAGCACAACTCCGTTTTCGGAGAGGAGGCCGATGCGCTTGATGTCCGCCCGTTCGGCCCAGCGCGCCGAACCGTAGGTTTTGGCATTGCTGTTTTCGCGGCCGCGCCAGACCGACATGGCGATGGCAACCACGATTGCCACGAAACCTCCCGAGGTGGCGATCATCCCTCCGCGATCGAAAATCTCCGGGGCGTAGGCGTCATAGGAGAACCACCACCAGAACAGGTCATAGGGCCTGTAGACCGGATGACCGAAAGCCAGGAACCAGGGTGTGCCGAGTTCGGCCTGGAAGCCGAGGGCAGATGCAGTCCATTGCGTTGCCGCCCAGACGCCCAGGAGAATGATGAGGAAGACGGCCGCCACCTGGCCCCAGAGGATTTTTGCTGCGGACAATGACCAGACTCCTTCGGCGGGCATGTCGGCAGCGCTGTGGCGGAATTGCAAGGCTCTCGGCGCAGCCGTCGCAGGCTGGCGGAGAATTGGGGGCATGAGCGCAAAAGAAGGCCTCGGCTTGCGTACGTCTTCGCAATCTAAGTCATAGGTAGATGATTTAGATTGACAGTCGATTCTAAATCGCCTAGATCGCAGGTAGATTAGAGTTCGAAGGAGATTCGATGATGAAGCTTGCTCGGAACCTGGACAGCGTCCTCAATGCGATCCGCCGCTTGAACGATGACCTCGATCGCTATCCTGCGCTAGCTGACCGGCTCGGCCTTGCTCACGCATACTATGTCCTCGAAACGGAGAGCGCTCCGCCGTTGTTCGGGTTTTCCAAGTTCGTGGGATATGAGGGACTGACTCCCGAGCAGTACCTGAACAACTACAGTGAGCTCGACGGACGGAATACCGAACATGCGCTCAAGCCATGGTTCGAAGAAGTCAGAGCTGGGACGCCAGAATACAATCGGCTCTACGCCGAGCTCGAATCGTGGCTTGAGCAATATGGCAAACGCCCGCGCGGCGGGTCCACGCAGAAGGTCAGGATCATGGTTGTGAGGCCGGAACTGCAGGAACCGGCCAAAGCAAAGGAGGAGGATCGGCGACTTCTCAATTTGATGCTTGCCGTCGCCGATCTCCTTCCCGCTACCCAGCGCCATCAACTGCGGGCAGCATTGTAGATCAGATAGATAACCCGCGGCTGCGGCCGAGCGTCCATTCGATCCCGCCGCCGCTCTTGATTGTGCCCATCACCTGCTCGCCCAGATGCCGGTCGAGCGAGGGCTTCCACGGCACCAGTTCGAACCCGTGAGCATGCTCGATCATCGCAAAGCGGCCCGAGGCGAGCTTTACCCGTTCGCGGTACACGCCTTTGATCCGGTCACCTTCGTCGCTTGGCACATGATCGAGCCCAGAGCGATGCGCGATGGCTGTTGCGGCACTGGCGAGCTCACTGTCACGCAGCGTCGAAATGAGATCGCGCGCAAGTATGATCCGGGTCCCTTGTCGCCGCGCCAGGCCTTGCTCCGCCAGATGCTCGGCGCGGGCGATCTTGGCTTGTTCGACCTCAATACCAAATCCGCCGCCAGTGATCTGCGGCTCGGCCGCGACCAACTGGCGATCAAGCCAGGTCGCGCCGTTCGCGGTGACCTGCTCAGACAGCGACAGGTCTGAGCGTAGCGCGAGCGACTGTTGCCGACGTCCGCGATTGTCGTCCCAGCTTCTGAGCTCGACGATTGCGCCGGGTTCGGCATCGCCGGTTACTTCGAGGTCGGGGAACTTGAGATGATGGGCGCGGCCATCGACACCATCGACGATGGCGTAGGCCTCGCCGGTAAGCTCTTCGTGTAGCCCGCGTTCGATCAGTCTGCCGATGACCGGATTCTCGGGCGCTTCCTCGTGCAACGCGAACCGTCCGGTCTCTGCGCTGCCCAACTGGCGCGACATGGCGCGGTGCATGGTCTTGATGATGTCGCCGCGTTCGCCGAGTTCGCGCAGCTTGCCTTCCAGATCGCTACCGAACGTCCAGCAGGCCTGACTATGAGCGTCGGCGAGACCAAGCCGTTCGAGCGCGGTTGCCCGCCCGATCAGAAGTGCACGATCGGATCGGGCATGTCCGGATGGATCGGGGCGAAGGTCAACAAGGCCGCTCTCGTCCTGCAACCGCTGCAGTCTGCGATCGAGGCTGGTCCAGCGTTCGGCGCTGACCTCGCGGCGCAGTGCCTGCTCGATTTCGCGCTCAGTGCGGTGGCCGAGTTCGGCGGTTACCCGCTCCTCGGCTCGGCCGCGCATCCCTTCGCGGATGTAGTCGCGATCGATCACTAGATCCCGGCCATCGTCGGCACGGCCACGCACCAGGATGTGAATGTGGGGATTGTCAGTGTTCCAATGATCGACCGCCACCCAGTCGAGACGGGTTCCGAGATCGTGCGCCATGTCGTCCATCATCTCGCGGGTGAAGGCGCGCAGGTCCTCCATCTCGGTGGCATCTTCGGGCGAGACGATGAACCGGAAGTGGTGGCGGTCATCCTCGCTGCGGACGGCGAAGCCTTCGCCATCGGCGCTGTCGCTGTCCGCATCGAACAGTCGGCCTTCGGTCCCCTCGCGATCGACACCGTCGCGTTTAAGATAGTTAAGATGGCGGGCAAGCGGTGCTGCGCGAAAGTGTGCTCCTCGGTGCCGGACGACACGGGCCTTGATGACGACGCGGCGCTGATTCTGTGATCGGCGCATCCCAAGGGTGGCAGCGCGCCCTCGGCCCGATCTGCCAGTCCCACCGCCGGTGCGTCTGCCAAGCGAGCTATAGCCTGCGCGCTTCGAGACCTGGAGTACTCGCCCGGCGAGGGACTTGACCTTTTGCCCCTCAGGCCGTCCGCGATCGCGGACACGGCCGGGCCTTACCTCGAAATCATCGTCGCTCATCGGGAAATGGCGTTGCCGACGGGCGACGGCTGCAAAAATGGCGGAATTGCAGGATTTTCCCTAGTCAGTGCCAGCAGGTCCAAAATGCGTATGGCGCTTGAATCCAGGGATTTTTGCACCTCACAACCACCACAGCCAGCCGCTCTTTTATCTCGCCATCCTCCTGTACCTGCTCCTCCCACAGCTGCACTCCCTCACAATCCTGCGCCAATCCACGCCATGACGCGCCAGAAGAGCAAAGCGACGATCACTGCGGGCGGCTCCCCGAAACGGGCGCGAAGAGGCCGTTCAGGGGAGTAGACGAAGCGGGAATAGAGGTCGGCGGCGCGGCGGCGGCGAAGCTGCCGGATGCTTGCCGCCCTGCATCCCCGCGCACGGCGAAAAGCTGGCTCTGTGTCCAGGATGGGTGAACCGGCTGCACGGGCGATGCGCTGGCAACGACTGTTGCCGCGCTGCCCGCTTGCAGCATCGGTGCAATCTTGGCGACATAGGCGCGAGTTTTGGCGGGAAGCGGACGGCCGCCATCGCGCCACTGCTCGTAGCGGCCCGGTCCTGCATTGTAGGCAGCAAGGAAGCCGGGGACGCCGTAGCTGTCATACATTTCGCGAAGGTAGCTGGTTCCCGCCATGATGTTGTCGCGCGGGTCGAACGGGTCGGCACCAAGCCAGAACCGGTCGCGCTGGCGCGCCCAGGTTCCAGGCATGAGCTGCATCAGGCCCATCGCACCGGCGGAAGAGACCGCACGAATCCGGCCAGCACTTTCAGTGCGCATGACTGCATAGATCCAGCCCTCCGGAAGACCGAAACGCTGCGCGGCTTCCGCAACGTGCGCGGCGATGTCGATGATGCGCGGCGATGCCTGTTCGGCAGCGACCTGCCCAAAGGCAGGCGCATAACCGAACAGGCCGACAGCCGCGAGCAGTGCGGCAAGCACAGCTTTGCAGCGCATCGCTCAGCCTTCGCCGTCACGCTTGGACGGACGCGACCAGACAAGATGATGGTGGCCATCGTCGTCCTTGAAGATGTTGGCGCGCAGCGGCGCAAGGAACATCGGGTCGTCGATCTGAATCGCGACATAGTCGCCAGCCTTCTCGCCGAAATGCTTCCAGCCCGCGCCGATTTCGCGCGCTTCGTCATCCTCTCCGGCGATTATCCGGTAGTCGGGCGCGGTCGCGTTTTCGCCTTTATCGACGTCTACGAGAACAAGGTCGATGTTAAGCGACAGCGTGTGCAAATGCCCAACATAACCGTCTTCGCCCTTCACAAAATATCCGATACGCATTGGTCAGTCTCCTTTTTGGGTGGTTGGTGAGAGAGTCTCACGCGGGTCGGCGAACCAGACATGGTGTCCGTCGCCTGCTTCATCGGTCCACACCGGAATGGCGCGGCCGATCACGGTATCGAGCCTGAGCGGCCCGAAATAACGTCCATCGAAACTGTCCGGCGCAGCCGGATTCATCACGAACAGCTCGCCAGTACGCAGCACATGGCAGCCCGCCCAGACCGGCAGTGGGCGACCTAGTCGGTCGCGCGCACGTGCCGCGCCGACATATTGGCCGTCAATTGTGATGCCATGCGCGAAGCGGCAGACGCGCTGGCCGCGCGCAGCCGCGATGCGCTTTATCAGTGGCACACCGGTCGGGAGGTAATGCCGCTCGGCGAGCAGGCTGCGCAGTTCGGGCGGCGGTTCGATGGCGATGCGTTCGCCGACGTGCAGGCTTGCCTTGCCACGGATGGCGTAAAGCCCCGTCGGCACGGAAGTCGTCGCATTCCACACCGCGTAACGCGAGACCGGAACGGTCAGCGTCGCGAGTGTGGCGGCCACGACGACGCCAGCGAGGAAGAAGCTCCGACGCCTCATGGCCGCAGCGCCTTGCGCTGCAGCCAGGCGCGATGGCGCGCAGGGCTGTAATCGCGCGGCGCTTCGCGCCCGGCAAGCCGGTTGTGGATGTGCCGCCAATGATCGGGTGCGACATCGCACGGGTCGATGCCTGACGCTTCGATCGCATCGATCAAGCGGAAAACCTGCGCTACTTTCGGCCAGCCATGAACGCTAAGCAGCAGGTCGCCGCCGGGATCGACCTGCGGCACGGGTGTGCATGGTTCGTGTCCATCGACGGCACGGACTACGTCGAGCGTCGAGCGGATGGTGCCGTAATCGTTGGAAGCCCAGCGCACCAAGCCGAACACCTGGCCCGCCGCATAGCTCTCGATCCGTTCGCTGCGGCTGACTATACGGTCCGCTACTGGCCTGCCGAACTTGAGCCAGTCTTCGCGCTCGCCTTCGCGCCAGATGAGCGTGACATGAGTTAATTGCGGGTCGTCATCCACCCTCGTTTCGGCAGGCCTGCGCGGCGGCGCGTCGCTGTCTGTCCACAGGCGACCTGACGTTAGCAAGAATCCGAAGGATTCTTTGTTAGCTAAGTTAAGGGCGAAATCCGGCGCAGTTTTCTGCGGGTTTGAAGGCCATTTCGGTTCCCGATAGTCCGAACTTTCGGTTCCTGATCGTCCGAGTCCGGCGGTTCCTGATAGTCCGTGTTGCATCACGAGATATCCACAGCACGCAGACCGACGCGCCGCATGGCCGCGTCGAACGGATCGGCAGGGATCGCAACAAAGCTCAGCCGCTCACGGCCCAGCGCGTGTTCGATGGTGAGGGCGTAACCAGGCAGTGCTTGGCGCCGCACGATGTCGCGCAGCTCGAACGCAAAGCGTTTGTGCGGCGAGAGTGCCCCGGACTTCATGTGCAGGTGCTGGAAGTCGAAACTCCAGCCACCCTTCTGCTTGCCGCCGTGCTTGCGCACCAGACGGTAGAGCCAGCGCTCCAGCCCGCCCGTCAGCGCGAAATATGCCGGATCGATCGTCAACACGAGAGCTTGGTTGATCACACCCTCATAGAACCAGTCCGGCACGATCATCTCGATTCCGAGCGCACGGCCCGAGCCGTCGACGCGTTCTTTCCATTCGTTGATCCACGAAAAGCGGTGCCGGCGCCGTGCGTCGCGCTGGCGGATCGAGGTCGCGATCGTCGTCGATTGCAGCCGGTCGAGCCCGGCCTTGAGCCGCTCGTAACTCGCCTTGCCGGTGCCGCGGCGCGTGAAGGCGAGGATTTCGTGCGGGGTCGCGGCGATCAGCCGCGAGGTTGGGCGGCCCATGTCACGCGCTTCGACAATCTGGCTGGCAACCCAGATGAGGACGTCTGCGTCCCAGATGGTCGCCATGCCGTGTTCGGCGGTCGCCTCGACCAGGATCGAAACCTCGCCCATCCGGAAGTCGATCGGTCGCACCCGTTTCGATTTGGCGAGGCTGAAGAAGGGCCAGGCCATAAGGTCCTGCGCGTCGCGGGCGGCGATGTCGCCGCCGGCGCTGACGAACAGGTCAAGCTGCGTGAGGGCCGCAGGAAAGGTGGACATGCGGCGCATGGATTGGCCCTCAGCGCCGCACCGGCGGAGTGTAGCCATCGAGCCTCTTTGCGGGGTGGACTACGCCCTTGCCCGGATCGCTGGTCGAACGGCGCAGGCCGAGTTCGGCCCAGGCATCGAGGTCAGTGACGGCGTAGACGATCCGTCCGCCGAGCTTCCGGTAGACCGGCCCGGTCCCATAGCAGCGGTGCTTTTCGAGGGTGCGGGCGGAGAGTCCCACATGGACGGCGGCGTCGGGCGTCCGCAAGAAGCGGGCTGTTACAGGGGTCGGTCTGGCATCCATGGCAAAGCTCCGGCGAAGGTTGGCAGCGGCAGCGGGCTGTCGCTGGGGTTCGCGAGCTTTGGCGAGGCGAAGGCAGGCTGAGGGAGTGACAGAATGCGGGGGTGCGAAATTGTCACCCCCTGCCGGGGGCGATCAGCGGTGAAAGAGCAGCGCGCGATAGCCGGTCGCGACCAGGCGGTGTGCGGCTGCGATCAGCCGGAGCACATGCCGCTTCTCGCCCGAACCCTTCCATATCGCTCCGGCAAGCGGGCGATGGCCGCGAAAGACGAGTCCGAAGGCGAGGTCGCGCGAGGAGGCGCCAGCCTCCAACGCGTCATGGATTCCCAGGAGCTGGGTGTAGCGATTGCGTTGAAAGCGGGTCGGAAGTGCGGCCAGTTCGGCTGCAACGCGGCCGCCGTGCGCCACCCGCTGAAGGCGGGCAGCTGCGGCGAGCCGCAAGGCACAGGTTGGATCGCACGGGATCGAGAATGCCGAAACATGAAGAAGAGGCGCATGGCGCACGCACAGGCGCAGTCGTGCGGTGCCATGGGCGACAACGAGGTGGCGCTCCGTCTCGGTCGCTGCCTCGACTAGCGGCTCAGCGCTGGACGGAAGCGGTATTGCGCACTCGGTATCGGCGGCCTCGAGGATCACGACATCTGGCGCGGCGTCCGGCGACCAAAGCGCTGGGTTCTCTCGTGGGTTTGCCATCGGATCCGAGGGGAAAGCTCAAGCCCCAACGCCGGGACAGGCCCTCCTGTTCTTCTTGTTCGGTCTGCGGGTACTCAGCGATGCGCGCCAATGCATCAGCATGGTCTTGGCGATAGTCGGCATTACGATTCAGAAATTCCTGCGCGAAATCCGCATAGTCATGATGTCGATACTGATCTGCGGTCGATGGTGACCGCCAAGACGAACCACCGGACATAAAGACCCCTGCAATGCACAGGCGAGAAGGCCAAGCATCAAGTCTTTGTTCGGTAAGGATAAGCCGCAAGTGACAAAGTTTGCGGGAGATTGTGCTGTTGCCTGTAGTAAAACGGGTGCGGGGACTAGGGGCTCATCCGCATTGTATACTCGAAAATCAACGTTCTCGCGATTTATCAAACAGATGATGGTATCCCTGTTCGGTAATCCAACGCGCCCGATCTAGATGGCTGTCATGCACCAGGCGTGCGCGATCAGGCTCGATGGTGACATCCAGGCCGAAGACGATACTGGCCACCTCGCGCCAGTCGGCACCTTCCCCGTCTGCATCAAGTATCCGTAAATACGTGACAAAATGGCGTTCGTCATAAGCCGTGATGCGATCATCGGCAGGCGCGCGGTCTTCGAATGGCGGTATCGTCATGGGCCGAGCCTTCGTTCCGACTCGATTTGCATGGCGCAGCTCATAGCAGATATTCTCTCCGACACGGTGTGGAATGAGATTGTGCCATTCCTAGTAGAGCGAGGTACCGTTCAGCGGATAAGCGCCAAGCCGCTGATTCTACTGAATTATGTATTCGCAAAGGCCTCCCGCTCAAGTCCGATGAGTATACTCCGTGGTTAAATACTCTGCAATGATGGCCATTGCGCGCGATGACGCTGCGCGAGGTCCTGGCTGAGAATTTGAAACGACACCGTTCGGCTAGGGGGCTGTCGCAGGAAGAGCTTGCCCACCGCGCCAATATCGATCGGACCTACGTCAGCAGCCTCGAGCGCTGCCAGTATTCAGCGACCATCGATGTGATCGAAAAGCTCGCTCGCGAGCTGAGCATTGAGGCCAGCGAACTCCTGCGAAAGCCCGACCCAACCTAGCAAAGTCTTGAACATGCCGAAGCCCCGCCCGGCAGGTGCCGGGCGGGGCTGGCTTTTCGGTCAGTCGCCGTTGGTGCGGCGCGCGCGCGACCAGATCAGGTTGTAGCTCTTGCCGTCTTCGTCGTCGAAGAGGTTGGCGAAGATCGGGGCGGTGAAGCTGGGATCGTCGAGCTTGACCGAGAGATAGTCGCGGCCTTCGTTCGAGGTCTTGGTCCAGGCGGCGCCGATTTCCGCGCGGCCGACGAAGACCCGGTGCGACGGTGCGTTTTCGTTGTCGCTGGCTTCGGGGACGATGCGGACGTTCTTCTGCTGCACCGACATGGTGACGATCTCGCCCTTGTATTCGTTGCCGGTCTTGGTGAAAGTTCCGATGTTGGCCATGATGATTTCCTTCAAGTTGGTCGAACCCGCGCCCATCGCGGCCTCGATGGCTGGTTGAAGGCAGGGGCTTGTGCCCGCTGCACCCGCAGGGCCGGAACGCGAGTGGAGGACTGCGGCCAGACGGCTTTCTTGCCTCGCGAGGAATGGGCGGCACGCCCAGGGGACGAAAGTCGGCGCAGACCGCGTTGCAGCAAGGGATCAAGCGGCGAAGCCATCCCCTGCCAACCAAAGCCATTGAAGAGGCGGCAACGGGCTCGGGTCACACTTGACCGGGAGCCATGGTACTTTCCGGACTTGCCAGACCAAGCTGCGAACTGGGAGTATCGTCACACGGTGCGCAAGCAGATTGTCACCGCAACCTCTGGCTTCGACAACGGTGATGCACTGTCACGGCTCTGACCGCGACCGGCGCAATTTGCTCGCCGACCCACCCACACACTGGCCGTGAATCCTCGGTCGCGCTCGGACCCGGGCGCCGACCAGACCCAACACAGCCGGAACGAGGAAGGCTGTCCCCGCCACAGATCGCAACGCCTGCCCCTAACGGTTGAACTGACCGTGTCAGCCCAGCCCGGCACCTGCCGGGCGGGGCTTGAAGAATGACGAAGCTAGATGCGAACGCGGCTCCACTGTGCCCAGGATGCCGCAGCGACAATTGCAGCGCCGAGAAGCGAGACGACAAACTGCCATTCGCTCGTCGGCATGGTCGCCGCTGCGATGCCGTGGACGGCGTGATACCCCGCACCCGCTGCCGGTGCAGCAAAGGCAACACCGATCGCAGCGCGCATCGTGCCGGACTTGGCGAACGCCAGCGCCAATTGCGCGACTGCAAGCAGGACGATCGCAGCAATGGCTGCGGTGGCAAGAGCAGCGACAATGCCGCTGCCACTCCGGTAGGTGGTGGAACCCGCGAGAAAGGCCACGAACAGCGGCAGGGCGTAGATCGAAAGGCGGAACAGGAGCGCGCAGCACAGGAACACTGCGACGATTATCAGGGCAAAGCCGATCAGCATGGCGTCCTCCTTGAAGCCAAGGGCAAGGGACGCGCTCTCCACCTCCACCGCAGCGCAATGTGCAGGAAATCCATAGCAGAAATGCGCATCGGCTGGAATACCCGATGGGCATCCGGCCACTGCGCGCGGCGCGATTTGGCGCGTTCAGGGATTGAACGGGTCATATTCGTGAACGATGCTGTCGGCATCGCCATCGAATTCTGAGGTCGGGACGGCGGCGTAGCCGTTACCGGCGTGGAACAGGGTGACGCAGACCATCAGGGTGCGGGCGAGGCTCCAGGCGTGACGCTGTGCGATCTTGAGTGACATGTTCGAGCTCCTGTCTCGGAGCAGGGACCATCCCCGCTCGACAGGCCCCGGACAGACGGCACAAAGCCGCAATCACCACGAGGCGCAGACGGAGTGGCCGCACGCGCAGCGTAGCGGACCCTTCACGGGTTGATTGAAGGAGGCTTGGGGTCGGCCAACGGATTGGCCTCAAAGAGCGGGGTGGTTGCCAGAACAAAGTATGGCTCGATTTGGCTCGCTAGCTGTTCGATCGGGTTTGAGCACCGATAACCAAGAAGCTGCTGCTTTCGGAAATTGCCGAGGATCGACAGGAATTGCTGACAAAACCGACGTAGGTATTGTCACTCGGACTTTCCAAAGGTCGGCTTCCGTTCAGCTGGCTTGTGCGCCTTGCTTAGTTGGTTTGAGCGACTTCCGGCTGTTCGATCATATCGATGACTGCGCATTCGGCGTCTGGTCTGCCGGAGCAGCGCCCGATGGTCGTCGCGAGCAGGCGCTCGATTTCGACCAAATCTACAATCTTGGCGCGAACGTGCTCGAGATGGTGCGACGCAATCTCCCGCACTTCGCCGCAAGTCGCCTTGCCCGGTCCTCCTAGCTCGACAATGGCTCGCACCTCGTCGGGTCTGAAGCCTAGCCCTCTGGCCCGGCGAATGAAGCTGAGAGCACGGACATGGTTCTGATCGTAGACACGGTGTCCCCCGTCAGTTCGCTGCGGAGCGGCAAGGACGCCGATCCGCTCGTAATATCGGATCGTCTCCGCGTTCACACCCGTGCGCCTGGCCAGGTCGCCGCGAGTGATGCCTCTGGCTGCCATGTCGATTTTCCTTGATCCTGTATTCACTACAGGGGGCATGTAGGGACGAATCATTCTGGAGACAGGGATTGACCGACGATTTTTCCACACAACTCGACGCGCCTGCGCCTCAAGGGCTTGTGACCAGCATTGCGAGCGGTGGCGGCACATTGGGAGCAATATTTGCAGCAATGAGCTGCGTCGCTTGCTTCCCCGCCCTAGCCAGCCTCGCTTCGGCGCTCGGACTTGGGTTTCTCGGTCAGTATGAAAGCAGTTCGATCCGCTACGTGCTTCCGCTTTTCGCCCTGATCGGTTTGGCCGCGAACGTCATCGGTGGACTTCGGCGAAGGGATTGGGTGCGGATGGTTCTCGGCATCGTAGGACCTTTGCTCGTTCTTGCTGCGGCGCTGTTGATGGCGACATACGGAATGCCGACAGAATGGCTTCTCTATCCGGGGCTAGGCTTGATGATCGTGATCGCCATCTGGGATTTGAAAGCGATACGTGCATGACGGAACTCCAATCAACACTAACCTGCCCGCAATGTGGCGGGCGGACGACGGAAACAATGCCGACGAACGCTTGCCGCTTCTTTTATGACTGCAAGGAGTGTGGCGCATTGTTGCGACCACTTGCTGGTGATTGCTGTGTGTTTTGTTCCTACGCAGATGTTCCTTGCCCGCCCATTCAAGAGGCGCGCGCCACTGGTGCCAAACCATCCTGCTGTTCCTAGTCTCGACTGGACCGGTATCATTGTCGGCGCGACGCTGGTTGGAACCAATGGGCTTTGTTAGGCCGTGAACGCGCGTGGGAAGGGTCTCGCCGTAACTGAATTTCCGCTATGTTGTCGTGTCCGGGCAGTCCGCTCTTGGCCATCGTCTTGGAGGCTCACCGCGTGGCCTTTCGGGTGGGAAGCGTTGTTTGAGTAGCGGGAACACCGCGGCCTGGAGCCAAAGATTAGCGCGAGAAGACCGCGCCATGTGGGGTACCTTACACAATGATGCCGTGCGCGCGTGTCCGCAGTATTCGACAAGTCTGCCGCATAGGTGGCGATTTCCCATGCCGGTGGCACGTCCGCTGAAAGCGTTTCAATTTCGCGTGTGGGCGATTGAGAAAAGGGGCGCAAACACATCATTCGATCGCCCAAACTGAGATCCCCATCTTGCGGGCCTTGTCGACGAGGTTGGCATTGATCCCATTGCCGGGACAGGCGACCACGGCCTTGGGCAGCACTTCGAGCATCTGATCGTTGCGGCGGAACGGTGCGGCCTTCCTGAACCGCTCCCAGTCGGGCCGGAACGGGACGTGGGTGATCTTGCGTGCGCGTGCCCACAGCGAGGCGATATGTTCGCCGCCGGTCGGGTTGCCGCCGTGGAACAGAACCATGTCGGGATATTTGGCGAGAACCTTGTCGAGCGCAGCCCAGATGCGGTTGTGATCCTGGTAGGCGGGGCCGGATGTGAACGCGATGCGCGTGCCGGCCGGCAGCATGGGTTCGGTTTCCGAACGGCGCTTGGCGGCCAGGAAGTCGCGGCTGTCGATCATGGCTGCGGTCAGGGTGCGGTGGTTGACCAGTGATCCGGTGCGGGGCGTCCAGGCCTTGCGAAAATGCGCCTCGAACTGGTCGGCGGCGGCTTCGCGTATGAATTCCATGGCGTTGCGGCGTTCGATTAGGCCGATGCCTTCCCGGATCTGCCGTTCAAGCTCGACCGATTTTACCTCGGAGCCATCCTGCTCGCGCTGGCTGCGCTTCTGGGCGTCTTCGTTGTCGTCGAGCTCGCGCTGGATGCGGAACTCGGCGCGGTGGAAGAGGTTGACGAGCGACCAGCACAGGTCTTCAAGATCGGGTTCGAGCCTGGTGTCGATCATGGTGGCGATGAGGGCGTCGAACATGTCGGCGGCGGCGC
>JAFLDC010000279.1 GCA_017302775.1 Sphingomonadales bacterium | reverse complement strand
CCCCCCAGGGTGGTCCGTTAGAACGATAAAAAGCGCTCTCCCCGGCACGCTAGCAGCCATACGCATATTTCCCCACCCACCATGGGTGAAGCGAAGCTTGTGGACTATGGTCAGAGCAGCGGTGGCAGGCATAACCGCCCCCTGTGGTGGACGGCAGAAACGGCGCAGTCATTGCACGCCCCCTGGATCAGGCAGACCAAGAGCGCGGTTCCACAATCCCATGACCCTCTGGCGACCGAAGCGAATGTTGACCTCCCGCGCGCGCGCTGCATACGCGCCTCGCAGGTCATCGTCGTGCATGAGCTGCGACAGGGCGGCTTCGAGCCGGATGAAATCGTCGGCTGGAACCAGCAGGCCGCTTTGATGGTCCTCGATGATATCTGAGGGGCCCGCAAGGCAGTCAAAGGAGACCATTGCAACGCCATGGGCCGCCGCTTCAAGGAGAGCGTTGGGAAACCCCTCGAATCGCGAGGTCATTACGAACAGGTCGGCTCGGCTATACCAGTCGGCAATGTTGCCGCTAGCACCCGGTAGAAGCACGCGGTCGCACAGGCCCGCATTGACGACCTGGGACTGCATTGCACCGCGATCTGGCCCATCCCCAACGATGACGAGTTTCCAGTTGGGCGCCTCCGGGACAATTCGAGCGAACGACGAGATCAACTGGTCGAATTGCTTCTCTTCCGAGAACCGCCCGACAGCAAGAAGACAACGGTCACCGGGCGCCAAGATACTCTCAGGATCGAGGATCGGCTCCTGCCGCGGAAGCGGAAGCGATATGGAATTGGGCGCAACAGGAGTAGCTCGAGCCCAGGTCCTTTTGGACACCCAGCTCGCCGCAGCACTTGTTTGGCAAACGACACCATCGAGCATCCCATACGCCACCTGCCTCAAGAGTTCCCGCCCAGGCCGAAGCGGCAACATCGGTGGGTAGGTGCGCTCACTGCCATAGCGGCGACCCGGCAGACCCACGCCAGCCAAGGCCAGCAGGATCGCTGACGCGGACATCATGCCGAGCGCGGCCTGAGGCTTTAGGGTTCGCAGCACACCTCTGATCGCAGCGATACGCTTGAAGTTGTTTCGGAGTGAGGCGACCGTGCTTCGAGATTGCGTCGGAAGCGGAACCCGCACGTGCCGAACTCGAGGATCTGGAACGAAAAAGTCAGCCTCCGGCTCGCCCAGTGTCAAGATCGTTATGTCCCAGCCAAGGTCCGCCCAGGCGCGCGCCATTTCGACGGTGGCCCGCTGAGCGCCGCCCCTCGATAGCGAATAGACCATGATCAAGATGCGCGGCATCTCATCCTTACGGGTCGACATAGTCCCACCTCGAAGTCAGTTGATGACTGCCCGATCAACCAGCATCGGCTGGCCCCACAGAACATCCAGCGGACGAGAAAAGTTTAGCAACGAGCGCGCCTTCACAGGTTGCAGCACCCGATGCGCAGGTAGACCGAGCGAGGAGCCATCTACAATGAGCAGCAGTTATGCAGAGTCCCACGACACCGAAGGCAAAGCTGCATATAGCGCGATAACCAGCCCGTAGGTTGGAGAGTCAAAGAGATTGTGGTTAAACATGCCGGTAACGACCATGACCGCTGCCAGCCATATACCAAATGGCGCGCGCACAGAGAATATCGCAAAAAACAAAGCTGCAAACCAAATCAATCCAACAATACCTTGCTCAAGCAAAACTAGAACAAACATGTTGTGAACGGACAACCCTTCATCCCACGAATAAGCATATCCAATCCCCCTACCAAATATGATTGACGATTGAGCAGCTTCTATGGCGCGCTGAATAATATATATTCTTATTTTTGAGGAATCATTTACGCCAAACCGCAGTCGATTTGATGTATTTGAATCCAACGAGCTCGCCAATATACTTTGCGCATTCTGCACAACGAATGCGTAGGACGCATAAATCGCGACCGCGAAAATAACCAGAATCAAAAGACGCAATCCATGACTCTTGGATCTTGAAGCTGTGGGAGAAAATGCCTCCACAACAACAAGCATGGATGCCCAAAGTAGCATCCCACCGCGACTAAAAGTCAGCTGGGTCGCGACACCGATTATTATATACCAGAACAACCTTACGACGACAGTGGCTCGAAGGGTCACGAGAGGCATCGCAGCACACAAGAAGAATGCAGCAATATTAGGATTCATGTAGAGACCGGCGGCGCGCCCCACGACCGTGCTCATCTTCACTGGCAAAGAGAAGCGACTGCCATACTCCAGAAGCAGCACCAAAACAGAGAAACCTACCACAAGCCTCATTGACCACACTAGATCGCGCTCACGCGCGTTCTGCAGAACAACAATCGCCGCAGCAGTCACCACCGCCCACATAATTCTAGATTTCAGTATATCTTGTGTAGCCAAAGGCACGAACACAGCTTGAACAAGAATAAGACCTAAGTAGACTCCCAGCATTGCAATAATGAATTTGCTGGCCGGGAGGGTAGGGCGCACCAAGAAAAGCCCGCTACATAGTGCTGAGGCAATCAGAATGATCGCCACATACGCAGGTGTTGTTGGGATACCGAAGGCCACCGTCGCGAATGGCATCGCCGACGAGTAGACTAGGAAGATTGCGACAAACAGGCCCGAACGGACCAAGATGTCGCTCGAATAGCCACGCATCGCGGGGCCGACGTTCAAGCGGTGCGCGGTCACTGTCCGACCTCCATTGTGGGCAAGCCCAGCGACCGGTTCCACAACTCCATGATACGAGAGGTGGCGAATCGCGCATTCACGCCCTCGGCGGCGGTGGCCAACCGGGCGCGAAGGCTCGCATCCGTCATCGTCGTCCGCAAGGTCGCCTCCAGGGCCTCAAAGTCATCGGGTGGGACAAGAATCCCGTCGACCCTATCCTCAATCATATCGCTGGGCCCTGTCGGGCAGTTCATCGCCACCACAGGGGCGCCATGGGCCATCGCCTCAAGCAGTACATTTGGGAAACCCTCGAAACGTGAGGTCAGGACGAACAGGTCGGCGCGCCGATACCAGTCCTCAAGATTGCCGCAACTTCCCAAAAGATGGATTCTTTCACTCATGCCCAGGGCTCTCGCTTGGGCTTCCAGGGTGTTGCGATCAGGGCCGTCCCCGAGGATCACGAGCTTCCAAAGAGGATGGTCGGCGGCGATGCGCGCAAACGTTTCAACGAGCCGGTCGAATTGCTTCTGCTCCGAGAGCCGACCAACAGCCAAAAGACAAGATGCTCCCGGCGAAAGGTGGTCAGCAGGCCGGACGGTGGGCTCGGATCGCGGCAAAGGCAACGAAATCGGATTGGGCACCACTGGGACGTCTTTCGCCCTGGTGTTCAAGGCGACCCATTTTGCAACTTCCGCCGTCTGACAGACGACACCATCCAGCAGCCCATACGCATACCGGCGCACCTTGGCCTTGCCCGGATGAAGCGGAAGCATAGGCGGATAAACCCGCTCACTTCCATACTTCCGACCAGGCAGGCCAAGCCCCGCGAACGCAAGCAGGATGGCTGATGAAGACATCATTCCAAGCGAGACGTGCGGCCGAATTGCAGACAGAGTTCGGCGTAAAGCGACAATGCGCCGAACATTGCTGACGATTGAAGCGAGAAATCCCTTCGACTGCGGTTCGATGACAACGCGGAGGTGTCTAACCCCCGGCTGTAAGGCGAAGAAATCGTGCTCGGCAGTGGTCAGGGTTACGACGGTCACGTCCCATCCAGCCCTCGCCCAAGCCCCAGTGATCCCCACCGTGACCCGCTCAGCTCCGCCTCGACCTAGTGAATAGACAAGAACGACTATTCTAGGATTCTCCGAGCTATCCTGCGGCATAGCTGGGCCTCTTCACCAGGGCCTGGCCGTCGCCGAAGACGCGCACGCCCCGCTGGGCTTCACGCCAGGCGCGGAACATGATGATGCGCCAAAGGACCGGCGACCAATCGCGGCCACCGCTCTGATGCTGGCCCCACAGCTGCTCGATCGCAGCGGGTTCGAAGAGCTCATCCTCGACATGGATGTGTGCGCCCGCCCAGTCTTTCAGCTCGTGACGCAGCCATTCGCCAAGCGGGATGCCGAAGCCCATCTTCGGGCGGTCGATCATCTCCCGCGGCACGTGGCGATAGAGCAGGTCCCGGAGCGGGAACTTGAACCCGCCGTCGGCGCGCTTGATATCGGAAGGCAGACTGAGCGCGAACTCGACGATGCCGGGATCTAGCAACGGCACGCGGGTCTCAAGACTGGCCGCCATAGCCGCGCGGTCGACCTTGGTCAGGATATCGCTGGGCAGATACTCCAGGGCGTCCGCGAGGCCGTAGGCGTTGAGCAGGTCATCATGCGGCACGCCGTAGTCCTTGACGCCCGTGACGCCGGCCAGTCCGCCGCGCAGAAGTTTCGCATGCCAGGCCGGCTGGTAGAGGTGTTGGGCGTAACGCCCCATGGGCGTGGGAGCGGCTAATATCCCGCGGATGCGGTCAATGTTTTCCGCTCGCGCTCGCTTGGCGGCCCGCAGGGGGATGGCGCGCACCAGGGCGGCCATCGTCGACGGCGGCAGCAATGAAAGGCCCAGGGCGATCACGCGGCGGGCCGGCAGGGTCTCGAGCTGCAGCGCGGTC
>JAFLDC010000278.1 GCA_017302775.1 Sphingomonadales bacterium | reverse complement strand
GGTGCGCAAACAGCCCCATCCCGATCAGCACCGCGGCGATCCACGGATTGTGCGTCAGCAGCGCCAGCGGCATCACCAGCACAATCACGGCATAGAACAGCATCGAGCCTTTGCGGGCGCGGTTCATCGTCCAGCCCTTCGCCCGGAGCAGCGGGAACAGCCCGCCAGAGGTGATTGCCCCCAATGCGGCCAGCGAAAAGATGATCGCAATTGGCAGCCCGAGCTGCGCCTGCTTCATCCCGTAAACCCGGCTGAAAAAGTCGGGCATCCAGAACAACACAAACCACCAGACGCAGTCGGTAAAGAACTTCGCGCCGATCACCGCCCAGCTGCGAACGTCGGAAAACAGCACACCCCAGTTGACCGGAGCCCGTTCCGGCAAGGTTCCCACAGGCTTGAGGTTGCGGGTGCCGGCCCACCAGCCAGCCAGCCAGATAAAGCCCAACGCGCCGGTGACGACGAACGCTGCTTTCCACCCGAACAGCACTGCGAATGGCGGAATCAGCAGCGGCGTGATGATGGCCCCGATATTGGATGCAGTGTTGACGATCCCAATCGCCTGATTGCGGCGTTCGGCTGGGATATACAGCGCCGCGGCCTTGATGCCGGCCGGGGTGCTGACCGTTTCGCCGATCGCCAGCACGACCCGGGCCGTCACGAATTGTTGCACGGTCTGCGCCAAGGCGTGCGCCGCGCCCGCCAGGCTCCATACGGCCACCGCGATGCCGTAGGCCCACCGCACGCCAAGCCGATCGACAAACCAACCGACCCCAAGCAGCGCTGCGGCCGCGGCAAACTGAAAGGCCGAGCCGAGATGGGCATAGTCACCGTCGGTCCAGCCGAACTCCGCCTCCAGTGTCGGCTTAAGCAAGGCAAGCACTTGCCGATCGACATAGTTGAGGGCGTTGCCTGCGAACAGCAGCGCGACCAGCGCCCACAATGCTCCATTGCCCATTCCGCCCTGGCTAGGCTTGTCCATCACACACTCCCGCATGGCTCGGCGCTTCACACGCACGTTTCACCCACGGCATGGTAATGCTTCCACCTGCATTTGAAAGCGGATTATGACACCGTGAGACAGAGGTGCCGGATCAGCCCGCCCCTCCGTCGACCGGGAGCAGCACCCCGGTGGTGTAACTGGACGCCGGACTGGCCAGCATCAAGGCGGCCGTAACGATTTCCTCAGGCAAGCCCGGTCGCCCCAGCGCAACCGGTTGCTTCTCCCGCTTGTCAGGCTCCCAAGCCTCAGCGATGTCAGTCAGGAACGGTCCGGCGACAATCGCATTGACCCGCACCTTGGGAGCATATTCGCGCGCCATGCTCATCGTCATGGCATTAAGCGCGGCCTTGGCCCCGGAATAGGGCACCACCCCGGGAGTAGCCCGGGTCGATGCAATCGAGCTGATATTGATGATCGCGCCGCCGGCGCCTTGCACCATCCGGTGACCGATCTGACTGGCCAGCCGGAACGGCCCTTTGAAATTGAGGTTGAGAACAGAATCGAACAGGGCCTCGGTTACCTCGTGGCTGGGGCATGCTGGCGACATCCCGGCATTATTGACCAGCACGTCGACCCTGCCAAATTCATCCCAGGCCCGTTCAACCAGTGCATCGCAATCGCCCCAACGTCCGGCATGCATTCCTACCGCCAATGCACGGCGCCCCAGTGCGCGGACTTCTGCTGCCACCTTCTCGCAGTTCTCAAGCTTGCGACTGGCGATGATCACATCCGCGCCGCGCTCAGCGAAGGCCTTGACCATCCGGTAGCCAAGCCCGCGCGAACCGCCGGTCACCAGCACCACCCTGCCGGTATAATCAAACAATGGATCGGGCGTCATCGGCTTGTCCTCTCGTTCTGATGATTGCGCTTTTTAATCGAACGATTAAGAAGGTGCCAAGGAGAGAATGCCGATGTCGATACTCTACGACGAGGGCCAACAGGCTATCGCCACCGAATCCCGCCGTGTGCTTGACGCGCGGATGGACAAGAGCCGCCTTTTGCAACTGCTTGAGCAGGTCGGCGCGCATGATCAGCCGTTCTGGGATACGGCCGTCGAACAAGGCTGGACTGCTCTGGCGATTCCGGAAGAGCATGGTGGGTTGGGGCTGGGATTGGTCGAGTTGGGCCTGGTTGCCCAGGCTTGCGGCGCGGCGACAGCGGGCGCGCCGTTCCTGACCGGCGGCTATGGCTTGTCGCAGGCGCTGATCCAGGGCAGCGATGCCGCGCTGGCGGCAGAATGGTTACCCAAGCTGGCGAGTGGCGAGGCGACCGGTTGCGTTGCTTTGGCAGAAGGTAATGCTGCCTTGCCGCGGGTGCCGTCGGTGCGCTTTGCCGACGGCAAACTGAGCGGAACGAAACCGGCTGTAGCAGGCGGACTGGCCGCTGGACTGGCACTGGTCTGGGCTGACTGCGCCGGTGAACCTGCGCTGGTGGTAGCCGAACTGGCGGCGGCGGGCAGAAGCGCCGTGAACAGTTACGACAACTCCCGGCTCTATGCCGACCTGTCCTTCGACAATACTCCCGCAATGGTGATCGCGCTCGGTTCCGCTGCGCGAACCCTGGCGCTGGACGTGCTCGCCCGGATGGCTGTCGTCACCGCGCACGAGCAGGTCGGTGGAGCGGAAGCATTGCTGCATATCGCGCGCGACTATGCGGTGACCCGCAAGGCCTTCGGTCAGCCCATCGGAGCATTCCAGTCGATCAAACACCGCATTGCTGAAATGTATGGACTGGTTGAAATTGCGCGCGCCAACTGCATCCACGCCGCATCGCTGGAAGGCAGCAGCGCGTTTCTGATCGCCGCTGCCGATGCCCGGATCAGCGCAACCGAAGCCTACGACACCAATTCGCGGGACTGTGTCCAGATCCATGGTGGCATCGGGGTAACCTGGGAGCTTGGCCTGCACCTGCATATGCGCCGTGCCCGCAGCCTGGCGGTGGAATGCGGCAATCTGCTGTTCTGGGAAGATTTGCTGGTAGACGAACTGACGGGAGAAGCGGCATGAGCGATCTGGAAGCCTACCGCGCGAAGGCCCGTACCTTCCTGGAGTCGATGGCCCCCAAATACGCCCGCGAAGCACGGAGCGGCAACACGGTCGAGCAGGATCTTGCATTGGGCCGCGAATATATGGCGGCCAAACACGATGCCGGGTTCGCCGGAATCAACTGGCCGGTTGCGATCGGCGGCCAGGGATTGACGCACCTCCACAAGATCACCTTCGACGGCGAGGAAATGCAGTTCGGCATGCCGGTTCAGTTCTTCGGGATTTCGCTGGGTATGCCGGTGCCAATCCTGATTCACTACTGCGAAGACAAGGAATTCGTGAAGGAGCGTGTCCGCAAGGCGCTGCGCGGTGAGGAAATCTGGTGTCAGATGTTCTCCGAACCGTCCGGTGGTTCCGATCTCGCGGCGCTGCGGACCAAGGTGGAACCCGATGGCAACGGCTGGAAAATGAACGGCCAGAAGATCTGGACCAGCTGGGCGCAGTATTGCGATTATGGCGTGATCGTCACCCGCAGCGATCCCACGGTAGAGAAGCACAAGGGGCTGACCTATTTCTGGATCGACATGCGCTCAAAGGGTGTCGAAGTGCGGCCGATCAAGCTTGCCGGCGGGGATAGCCACGTCAACGAAGTGTTCTTTGACGATGTCCGGGTCGAGGATTCGCAGCGGCTCGGTGCGGTTGGCGGGGGCTTTGGCGTCTCGCTCCACACCCTCATGATCGAGCGCTATATTGCTACGGACAGCGGCGGGTTCGGTCCCCACCTTGACGAATTCATCAAGACTGCCCGGGCCACCAATCTGAATGGACGACCCGCGATCGAGGATGGGCGGATCCGCTCGGCCATCGCCCGCAACCATGCAATGCGGGCCGGGCTCGACTCAATCACCCGCCGCGCCTTTGCAATGATGATGGCCGGTATGCAGCCCGGCCCCGAGGGGAGTCTGCAAAAACTGGTGGCGGTGCGCAGCCGGCAAAAACTGTCGGAACTGGCGATGGACATGCGGGGCGCGGAAAGCCTGGCTTTTGACGAGCATGCTTACGTCAAGACCGATTGGGGTACCAGTTGGCTTAATGCGCCGACCGGGCGCATTGCGGGCGGCTCGGATGAAGTGCTGCTGAACACCATTGCGGAGAAAATCCTCGGCCTGCCGCAGGACTACCGCCCGGACAAGGGGGTGCCGTTTAACGCGATACCTGCATAACGCGAACGCGGGTCAGCGCGGTGGGGGCGAACACGCTTCCCGTTCGGCCGCACAGATATCGCACAGGGAATGGATGATCGCACGGACAACCGGGTCCTTGAGCGAGTAGAACCTGGTCTGCGCAGCGCTGCGAATGGTCACGATGTCTTCGTCGCGCAGCAAAGCCAGGTGCTGCGATACGGCGGACTGCGAAAGACCGGTAAGCGCCACCAGCTCGTTTACGGAGACTTCGCCTTCGTCCATCCGGCACAGCATGATCAACCGCTCGGCATGGCTCATCGTCTTGAGCCGCGTGGCCATGGCAGCGGCATTGGCCTTGAGTTCAGCGCGGTCAACAGGCTTGGTCATCGCGCTGTCTCCTGAAATGAATTTGAGGGCTGCGCAAGCCCTCACCCGAACCG
>JAFLDC010000277.1 GCA_017302775.1 Sphingomonadales bacterium | reverse complement strand
ATCGGAACGCTCGCAGCCTTCGATGTCGCGAGCGACCCGGCCATCGGCATCTCGGGGGTGCTCGAGAGCATTGACAAGTCGCTGAAGAAATACGTCCCGCGCGAATGGGGAGTGAAGCCGCACCTGAAGGTGTCGAACCTGACGCGCGAGCATTTGCGCAAGGTCATCACCGCGTTCATCGCCACGGGTGCGGGCGATCATGCCGCTCCCTTCTTTCGGCAAGGAACGGGGACGATCAACATGCTGGTGCTCGCGATGCTGTCACAGATCGCCGAGGACAAGCAGAATGTCATTTTCGCGATGGAGGAAGCCGAAACGGCAATTCCGCCATACGCGCAGAAGCGGATTGTCCATGAGCTGCGCAAGCTATCGGCGCAGTCGCTCTTCACCTCGCACTCGCCGTATGTGCTCGAAGAGTTTAGCCTCGACGAAACCGTCATCCTCTCGCGATCGGACAATGGCCAACTGAGCCAATCCAAAATCGAGTTGCCGGAGAGCATCAAGCACAAGCGTTATCGGCAGGATTTCCGAACCCGGTTTTGCGAGGGGCTCCTTTCGCGCCGTGTCCTCATCGCGGAAGGTGCGACGGAGGCAACCTCCTTCCCGGTCGTTGCGCGTCGATTGGCGGAGCTTAATCCCGAGACCTATGCGTCTTTGGAAGCGCTGGGCATATGCGTGATAGACGCCGGAAGCGAGACCCAGATCGCCGATCTTGGGGCGCTATACAAAAGCCTTGGGAAGCGGACTTTTGCGGTATGCGACAAGCAGGCGGATGCCGCCAAAGCAGCCATTGAGGCGCAGGTAGAGCGCCTGTTCATGCACGACGAGAAGGGCGTCGAGGATCTGATCCTCAAGAACACCACCCAAGCTGCCCTTGGGCGATTTGCCGACCAACTCGATTGGCCGCCTCACCTTCTCGCCAAATACCCCGATCCAAAAGCCCAGGCTGCTGCCGCGCTCGGGGCCTATTTCAGCTGGTCGAAAGGCAATTGGGGAATCGCTGAGTTTTTGGCGCAGTGTTCCGAAGCTGAGATCCCGCAGTGGCTACGCGATGCCTGTGTCACCCTGAAAGCGCTGTGCGATCCGCCTCCACAGCCAGTCGAAGCCGAGGCCGATGGCGAAGACGATTTTGCTGACCTGTTAGGATAGGCGATTGTGCTGTGGTCGACCTGACAGAAGCGCAGAAGGAAATTCTACAAGCCGCTGGGCATCAACTCGTCACCGGCGGTCCCGGTTCGGGGAAGACTACCATTTCTATCCTCAAAGCGGCCAAGATCGCGCGGGAGGAATTGAAGCCAGGACAGCGCATCCTTTTCCTCAGCTTCGCGCGTGCTACCGTTTCGCGCGTGCTGGAGGCGATTGACGAAGAAAGCGCAATCACGCGGGAGGAGAGGCGATGGATCGAGGTCGATACCTACCATTCGTTCTTTTGGCGAATCCTCAAAACGCACGGCTACCTAGTCGGTTTTCCGCGACGGATGACGATCCTCACGCCTCCGAATGAAGCGATTGCATTGTCGGCTGTTCGAAGCGGCTACAAGGCGGCCAAGAATCTGTCGGATGAGGAAAAGGTTGAGAAGCGCGCGAAAGAGGAAGCGGAGCGTGTCCGGCTGGCGACCGAAGAAGGGAAGATCTGCTTCGACCTGTTCGCAGGCAGCGTGGCAACCCTGCTTCATGGCTCAGATAAGGTTCGAGCGCTCATCTCTACGATGTATCCGTACATTGTCCTGGATGAGTTTCAGGACACCAGCGCCGATCAATGGCGAGTTGTCCAAGCCCTCGGCGCCAACAGCACGTTGATCGCTCTTGCCGACCCGGAGCAGCGCATCTTCGATTTCATCGGCGCCGATCCGGAAAGACTGAACCACTTCAAGGCGGATTTCGCGCCGACGGTCCACGATCTTGCCGGTGACAACCATCGGAGCAAGGGAACGGAGATTGCCCTATTTGGCAACGACATCCTGACCGGAAATTTTCGGCAGAAGGAATACCAGGGGATCGGTTACGCGCCGTTCGAGTCGAACCCCAACCAGGCTTATGCTTCCCTGGTTGGTCAGGTGTTGCAGGCCCGGAAGCGCTTGGTTGAGTCTGGCCGGCGCGACTGGTCGCTGGCGATTCTCGTGCCGACCAAGAAAATGACGCGGATGGTGTCTGACATCCTGCGCGAGCCATTCGGTAATGTTCCGCCGATTTCCCATATGGCAGCCGTCGATATGGAAGGCCCGATCCTGGCTGCGGAGATCATCGCCTTCCTGCTCCAACAGCGCGGGCATGACGGATGTTTCGACGAATTTGTCGAGTTGATGTGCAGCTATTTCCACGGTCGAGGTGGCGCAACGCCGACCAAGGGAGACATGGATGAGGCTGCGCGGTTCCGGAAGGCGCTGGCCAAGTGGAACGAATGCCTAGCGAAAGGACGAGCGACGCCTGGCAAAAGCGTCTTGCAGGGAGCCTATGCTGTGCATCAGGCAGCCGCCGCACTGACATTCACGGGTGATCCGGATGCAGATTGGGTCACGGTGCGTGGCGTGCTGGATGCTGGGGCCTGTCAGCGACTGAAGGGTATCGCAATGGACGTCCGTAACGTGCGCCTGCTTGAGCGAGGCACGCAGCTCCGTCAGGGGTTGGCGCAGGATTGGCGAGAAATCGGCGGCTATAGCAACGCTCTCGCGATTATCCGCCAGTCCTTCGTCCAAGAGCATTTCGCAACCGCCCATAAGCCGGAATCCGGCATCGTGGTGATGAACATGCACAAGGCGAAGGGGAAGCAATTCGACGAAGTCATCATCTTCGAAGGATGGCCAAAGCGCGTGCAGAATGAAGTTGTGGGCAATCCTGATCGGATTGTGCGTGGCAATGTTCACGATGGAGCGATGACGCAGGCGCGTCAGAATTTCCGGGTCAGCGTCACCCGCGCCAAGGTCCGCACCACGATCATGACGCCAAAGGATGACGTGTGCGTCTTGCTAAGGGCCGCTCCGGCATAGAACCAATCCTTCGATCAGAGTGACAATCGGCTGTCGTGATGAGGGACGTAGCGTGAGATCGGACGGATGCACGGATCGAGTCGGATTGTTTCCTGCATCCATCGCTTGACGATAGTCCCCGAAAGCACGGTTTTTGGGGTCATCCCGAAAAAGCCAATGATTTCAAAAGTCGGCCATTTTGGCGGGACGGCTGACGGTATATTGCGATCGAAAATATTTTTAATTGTGTGGTTTCAATAATTTATGCTGTCCATTGATAATAGAGTGGGAGTGATCCGCAGAATTTCTGCGTCCAGCCCGCCGTCTGTCGCTGCCGGGCCTTGCCATGCGGAAGCGGTGTTGACCCATTCGATTTCCTCATTGCGGTCGCGTTGACACGCTCAGAGCGTCGCAGCTTAGTTGGGAGCCACGAGCGTCTGCCCCCTGCGAGTTCGCGACGTTGAGAACGGGAAATCTATCGTATGGCCGTGTTCCGCAGTGCCTTGATCTGTCTTCTGGCCCTCGCTCTGGCCGCACCAGTCGCTGCGCAGACGCCGGCGGATCGAGATGCGATCTCGGCCGCTGGTGACGGCCCCTATATTTCGCCAGACGCCCGGCAGGGTTGGCTGGCCCAACGGGTGGCCAGCGATCTGTCACCGGTATCAGAACGGGTGCCCGCCACGGGCCGGATCACGGTCAACGCCGTCGGCGACATTCCAGCCTTTGTCGTGCCCCTCAGGCCCGTAGGCGGTGCGCGAGAAGCGGACATCCAGCCCCTGGCCCCCGACACCCGGTTGCTGGTGCTGGCTGATACCCATGGCGAATACGACATCGTGGTGGAGTTCCTGCGGCGTCAGGGGGTGATCGACGCCGACCTGAACTGGACCTTTGGCAACGGGCAGATGGTGGTGACCGGCGACATGTTCGACCGGGGGCCGCACCAGCTGGAAATCCTGTGGCTGTTCTACAAGCTGGAGGCAGAAGCGGCGGCGGCGGGCGGGCATCTGCATGTGCTGCTGGGCAACCACGAGGCGATGGTGATGCGCGATGACCTGCGTTACTTGCACCCGCGCTATCCCGAGGTGGCCCGCATCCTGGGCGCCGAACGCTATTCTCAGCTGTTCACGCCCGAGACCCTCTTGGGCGACTGGCTGCGGAGCAAGCTGGCGGTGCTCAAGCTGGGCGACATGCTGTTCACCCACGGCGGCATCTCCCCCCAGGTGGTGGATGCCGGTCTGAGCGTGTCGGACATCAACACCGGCCTGATCCGGGCCCTGCATATGCCTGTCGCCCGTCGCCGGGAGCTGGATGAGGTGACCGGGCTGATCGCTGGCAGTCTCGGTCCGACCTGGTTCCGGGGGTATTTCGCCGACAGCGCCACGGTCGAGCGCCCCTACATGCCCATTTCCGAGGTTCAGCGGTCGCTGGAGTTCTATGGCGTCAGCCGCATTCTTGTTGGACACACCATCATGCCCCAGGTCACGCCGCTGTATGACGGCAAGGTGATCGCCGTGCAGGTCTATCCCCGGCGCGATGCCCGGACCGGCCAGCCGATCCTGGAGGGTGCCTTGCGCGACCAGGGCCGCTGGTTCCGCGTCAACGCCCAGGGCGAGCGTCGCCTGTTGGTGCTTCAGGAAGATTGAGCTTCGCGGCTCGCCGCCCAGACCTCAATCGGTGAA
>JAFLDC010000276.1 GCA_017302775.1 Sphingomonadales bacterium | reverse complement strand
CGAATGCGGACGAACTATTGGCGGCGGATGAAGTCGGCGGCGCACTGGTGGGCGGGGCCAGCCTGGTGGCTGACAGCTTTCTGGCGATCGTCCTTGCCGCGGCAGGCCCCGGCACTGAATAGACCGCACGGGTTGCACTTAGCGGCCCGCACGCCTAGATGCCCGTCGCACCAGATTTATTCAGCGGAAGTAGTATGTCGCTCCTGATTTTCCTGACAGTCCTCCAGGCCGTGATCGCCGCCCTCTTGGTCGGGGTCATCCTGATGCAGCAATCCGAAGGGGGCGGCCTCGGGGTCGGGGGAAGCCCGACCGGGCTGATGTCTGCGCGCGGCGCAGCGGATTTCCTGACGCGGATGACGACCATTCTGGCCACACTGTTCGTCGCGCTGAGCATTGTTCTCGCCGCGCTGGCTGCGGCATCCAGCGGTGATCGCCCGATCGAGGACACGCTCAATCGTTCGGCGGTGCCGGGTGCCGTTCAGCAACCGGTCGCGCCTGCAGATCCGTTGAATGGCGGTTCGGCTCCCGCAGGTGCGCAACCCGCGCCTGCTGCCAGTGCGAGCCCGGCCAATGGCGGGCTTGATCCGCTCGCCGTTCCGAAGAAGCAGTAATTTTCGCCGTGTGAACAGACGTGATCCGGTCGCAGAACCGGTTTCGGGTCTATTCGACATCCGCAATTGTGGATTGCGGCAGGCTGTGCTTGCCCGATCCCCCTGTTAGGGCTTAAGGCGCGACTCCCATGGCGCGGTTCATTTTTATCACCGGCGGCGTGGTCTCCTCGCTCGGCAAAGGTCTCATGGCGGCAAGCTTGGCCGCCTTGTTGCAGGCGCGTGGCTACAAGGTCCGCATTCGCAAATTCGATCCCTATCTCAACGTCGATCCAGGAACGATGAGCCCATACCAGCACGGTGAGGTTTACGTCACCGACGATGGCGCAGAGACCGACCTGGACCTGGGGCACTATGAGCGCTTTACCGGCGTGTCGGCGCGGCAGGCGGATAACATAACCTCAGGCCGGATTTATCGCGATATCATTACCAAAGAGCGGCGCGGCGACTATCTTGGCGCGACGGTACAGGTGATCCCGCATGTTACAGATGCGATAAAAGATTTTGCCAGGGCCGATACCGAAGATCTCGATTTCGTACTGTGCGAGATCGGCGGTACCGTGGGCGATATTGAAGGTCTGCCGTTTATCGAAGCGCTGCGGCAGCTGCGCAATGAACTGGGCCGGGACCGGTGCTGTTCGGTTCATGTTACCCTGGTGCCCTATGTGTCGGCTGCGGGCGAACTTAAGACCAAACCCACACAGCATTCGGTTCGGGAACTGACCAGTCTGGGTATTCAGCCAGATATTCTGCTGTGCCGGTGCGAGCATCCGTTGCCTGATAACGAGCGCGCCAAGATTGCCTTGTTCTGCAACGTCCGCAAGGAAGCGGTCATCCCTGCGCTGGATGCCAGCAGCATCTATGCCGTGCCGCTGCAGTACCATGCCGAAGGGCTGGACGATGAAGTGCTGCATCACTTCGGCCTGGATGCTCCGCGTCCCGATCTGTCGCGATGGATTGATATTGTTGATCGATATCAGCACCCGGAAGGCGAAGTCACTATCGGCGTGGTTGGAAAATATGTCGGTCTGCCGGATGCCTACAAAAGCCTTAACGAGGCGCTTGTGCACGGGGGCATGGCCAATCGAGTCAAAGTCAATATCAAGTGGATCGACGCAGAGCTGTTCGAAGGCAGCGATGATGACATCGTCACAAAGCTGGAGCCGATGCATGGCATTCTGGTTCCTGGCGGGTTCGGCGTGCGCGGTACGGAAGGTAAAATCGCATCGGTCCGATTCGCCCGCGAACGCGGCGTGCCGTTTTTCGGCATTTGCCTGGGCATGCAGATGGCCTGCATCGAAGGTGCCCGCAATACCGCCGGGATCGTGGGGGCCGGTTCGACGGAGTTCGGCGAACCGCAAGAACCGGTGGTTGGTATTATCACCGAATGGATGAGCCCTGAAGGCTTGCAGAAGCGCGGGGCGGATACCGATCTGGGTGGTACCATGCGGCTTGGTGCTTATGATGCCAAACTGGGGGCCAACAGCCACGTTGCCTCGATATATGGCGGAGCAACGACGATCAGCGAACGCCATCGTCACCGATACGAAGTCAACGGTGCCTATCGGGAGCCGCTGGAACGGGGCGGCCTCGTATTTTCCGGAATGTCACCCGATGGGCTTCTCCCGGAAATTGTCGAGCGGCCGGATCACCCATGGTTTATCGGGGTGCAGTTTCACCCGGAACTGAAAAGCCGACCGTTCAGCCCGCACCCATTGTTTGCCGGATTTATCGCGGCTGCATTGCAGCAAGCGCGGCTGGTTTGACCGTTCAACGTCGTTTGTCGATACGGCGAACGCTTTGCGCAATAGGCCCTTGTGCGGGATTCGCTGTCCTGCATAACAATTTCAGTTGATAGCGAATCGCAATTAGCGCTTGTTCAGGGTGAAACGAGCGTGTCGTCGAGATCTGGCAGCGCTGGAGCCATTTCGCGGTTTTGCGCAATTCGCATGATTGGTGAATGGGTTAGGTTTAAAGGTGGGGGAGCACGCTAAGACAATCTCAACCGCGTTCGTTGCGACCTCTTTACCTGTCTGAATTTTAAGGTAGGTGCCTCTGCGGGCTAACGGCTAAGCTGGCCCGCAAAAGATTCAGCTTGTCGCGATTTGATCATCTTCTGCGACCCGGATGATCATGGCGCGACAAGGCGGTGCGCAAGCGTCGCGGGGGTGAGGCCGCAAGGCCTCACCCCCATTCAATATACGGCGGATTTGCTGAAAATCAGGCAGCCGCTGCCGAGCTGTCGGCAACTACGCTCAAGGCTTTTTGCGTGCCGACTGCAATCTTCTTGGGCTTCATCGCTTCGGGCACTTCGCGCACCAGATCAATGGTCAGCAGGCCGTCTTCGAGATTGGCATTTTCAACCCTGACGTAGTCAGCCAGTTCGAAGCGTCGTTCAAAGCCGCGTTGGGCGATGCCGACATGCAGGAACTGACCGGCGGAGGTGTCCTCGCCTTTCTTGCCCTGAACTACCAGCAGGTTTTGCTGCGCGGTAATATCGATCTCAGCCGGTTTGAAGCCGGCGACAGCCAGCGTGATGCGATAGGCGTCGTCGCCCCGCCGCTCGATGTTAAAGGGCGGATAGTTGTCACCGCTGTTCATCCGGTTCTGGTTTTCGAGCAGGTCGAACAGCCTGTCGAATCCGACCATGGTGCGGCGATAGGGGGTAAAGTCAAAACGGTTCATGGCATAATCCTCTTACTGAGCAATCATGGTTGATCGGGACCCGCAAACGGCATCCCGGCGAAATCATCGTCCACTGGTGCCCGCTGTGGGCCTTGCGCACCATGACTTCGCTCATCAGATATGATACTCTTGTTCGGTTTCAAGAGGAGTGCCAGCGTGTCATCCCCGAAGGTCGAGATATATACCAAGTGGGGTTGCCCCTATTGCGTCCGCGCTGTGGCTCTGCTTGATCGCAAGGGCGTAGCCTACAGCGAGTATGATGTGACGCTGGGCGGGCCGAAAAAAGCTGAAATGCAGGAACGCGCACCCGGTGCCAGAACCGTTCCGCAAATTTTTATCAACGGCTCGGCGATCGGTGGCTGTGACGATCTTCATGCGCTGGACAGTGCCGGCAAACTCGACCCCATGCTGGGGCTTTGACGGGTGGCCCGCATCGCCGTTTTGCAGATGACGTCGGGCATAGACCCGGTGGCCAATGCGGCGACCATGCTTGCCGCCGCCGGCGCGGCTGACATGGGCGGGGCGGTGATGCTGTTCACGCCTGAGATGTCAGGACTGCTCGACCGGGATCGGGCGCGGGCGGCAGCGAATATCGTGCCGGAGGACGCCAGTCCGGTTCTTGCTGAAATGCGCGATGTCGCAGCCCGGACCGGAATGTGGATTGCGATCGGAAGCATTCCGGTTTTGCGCGATGATGGCCGGTGGGCCAACCGGGCGCTGGTGATCGACAGCAGTGGTCAGATCGCTGCGCGTTACGACAAGATCCACATGTTCGATGTCGATCTGGATACAGGTGAAAGCTGGCGTGAGTCTGCTGCCTATGCGCCGGGCGAGCAGTTGGTCACGGTCGAAACGCCGGTCGGACGGCTCGGTCTGGCCATCTGCTACGATCTGCGATTTCCGGCCTTGTTTGATGCCTTGGGGCGGGCCGCATGCGACGTGATTGCGATTCCTGCGGCCTTTACCCGGCCAACAGGGGCGGCGCACTGGCATGTTATGCAACGCGCGCGCGCGATTGAAGCGAGCGCCTATGTTGTGGCGGCCGCGCAGGTGGGGCGGCATGATGACGGCCGTGAAACCTACGGCCACTCGCTGGTGATTGACCCGTGGGGCGAGGTACTGCTTGATCTGGACGGAACCGACGCCGGTCTCGGTTTTGCCGAGATCGATGCAGAGCGCACTGCCGAAGTGCGCCGGCAATTGCCGAGCCTGCATAACAAGCGGTGGATTGCCAGATGATTGCTTTCGACCTGGCCTGCGCTGCCGGGCATCGTTTTGAAGGATGGTTTGCGTCATCCGGCGATTTCGATGCACAACATGCCAATGGCCTGTTGAGTTGTCCGCAATGCGGATCAGTC
>JAFLDC010000275.1 GCA_017302775.1 Sphingomonadales bacterium | reverse complement strand
ATCGCGGTTATGGGAACGACGCCCATCAACCCGCAATTTTGGAACGCGGCCTTGTCCGGCAATCTAGCGATCGGCAGCACGATGCTTCGGGCAGTCTGTTTGAAACAGCTGCACTCAGCATGACAGGGCGCACGCGTAACTTCATGATCGCAGCACTGCCAAGCCGGCAGGCGCCGGGGCGTCGACCTGTCTGCGATGGTGTCCGCTAACACCTGATTGGGAGCAAGATAATGAGTCCGGAACAACAAACACAGATGTTCGCACTGATGGCCACATTCGCCGGACGCTTTGAACGCGATTCGGTTCGCCCGTTGCTTCACGATTGGAATCGCAGGATTGTCCTGTTTGACACCGGTTCTGAAGACGGGCTGGCAATATCGATTCAAGACGGCAAGCTTGCCGGCCTTGATGCTATCAATGCCGCCGCCACGAATGACGGCGATGTTGTGATCCGCGGCAAGAGCGATGATCTGATGGGCCTGCTGAACGGGTCATTGAGTCCCGGTCAAGCCGTGCTGGAAGACCGAATTCTCGTAAGTGCCCAACCAGAAGACCAGCTAAAATTGGATGCGCTGTCGTTCGCGCTGTGGGATGATTGAGTTGGCCCCGAACAAGCGCCCCGTCATCTGTGGATTCGCCGCCAGCCTTGGCGAACGAAGGGAAATCGTGGCCAATGCGGCGGATGGGCTGTCGGAGGCGGCCTATTCTGTTCTGCGCGCGACCGGACTGCAATACTACCGGGTGGTCGACGATCTGGAGCCGCATGTCCTGAACGTCATAACCGCCAGTCTTGCCCGCGCGGATATCACGCCCGAAGCGGTTGATTGTGTCATCATTGCCACCAAGCGTGACTATCCCGGCGCTGAGGCCATGAACCGCGACATACAGGAAGTGCTGGTGAACGCCGGCATTACAGGCGCCACGATCTTCGGGCTTGATCGAATTGCCTGTGCCAATGCCGTCCTGGCCATGTGTCTTGGCAACATGCTGGTGTCCCAGGGAACGTTCCGAAATTGCCTTGTGCTTAGCTACAACAAGATGCGGCCGGAAGAATCGCGGCTGATGAAGCCGACGGTGGGCTATTTAAGCGAGGGTGCAGCCGCCTGCGTGGTGACGTCGGCCACACGGCGCGGCTATCATATCGGAACGCCAGCCATACAATCGGATCTGATGCTGGATGATCAATCCGCTCAAAACGATCTGCTCGCGACGTTCAGGGCAATCGGAAAAAACGTGCGCGGACTGGGTGAGCGCTTCTATCAGTCACATAACATGACGCCAGGTGATTACCGGATCATGATCATGAACAATCTCAGCTTCAGCACCATGCGGCTATTTTCCGGTCAGATGGATATCCCGTGGAGTATTGTTTACAAAGATCTCGTGTCGGAAACGTCTCATATTTCGGGCTGTGATGTAATTGCCAATCTTGAGCATATCGACGCGCATCAGCCTGATCTGATCGATGGACCGGCATTGATATTCTCCAACAGTGCAATTGATTGGGTGGTAACGGAATTGACCCGGTGTTGAATGGGATGGATTGCAAATTCAGGAGCCTGCAATGAGTAGTAGAGAAGCACTGATCAGGGATTCCTTTTTGGAACAGGCCGCGCTGTGTGAGGATTTCGGCTCTGCATTCACGGCCAGGCTGATCCGCGCACTTGAAGGCGTAATCGACCGCAGCACCGATACCGGGCGGGAGGTTCTTGATTGGCCAGGCCCGCCCGAAGCAAAGGGTGACGCGCTGGCCCTGCGGCTGTGCGGCGGGCTTCATGCCCTTGTCCTGGGCGGTAGCGCCCCCGAACTCGCTGACATCTACCCGCCGAACGAGATCGCAACGGAAGCAGCTTTTCGCGGCGCGCTGAATGCGGCCATCACTGCACACGACAGGGAACTGCGCAAGTGGCTACGGTTGCCCCCGCAGACTAACGAAGTCGGCAGATCAGCGGTCCTCTATCTCGGCTTGATGGAGATCGCGGCTATGTTTGGACAGCCCATGCGGCTGTTCGAAATCGGTTCCAGCGCCGGATTGAACCTGGTTCTGGACAAGTACCGCTATAAATTCGGCGATGCTTGCTACGGGCCTGCAGAATCACCGCTTGAACTCGTTCCGGATTGGTCTGGGCCTACGCCCGCCGCTGTTCCCGTTACCGTTGCCGAGCGGCAGGGCTGCGATCTGTCACCTGTAAATCTGGCAGACGCGGAAGATCGCCTGCGGCTGCAGGCCTATGTCTGGCCCGACCAGGCCGAGCGGCACCGCAGACTGTCCGCCGCGATCGCCATCGCTGGGGAGGCCAGACTGTCGATCGAGGCTATGGATGCAGGTGCCTGGGTTGCGCGCCATGTCGACATCGATGGCCCCGCCGGCCAGACAACGGTTTTGATGCACTCGTTGACCTACTGCTATTTGCCGCCAGACACGCAAGCAGCGATCAAGGCGCATATGGATCAGTTAGGAACCAAAGCAGACAGCAACCGCCCACTCGCCTGGTTGTCTTTCGAGCTTGACGACCGAAATCAACCAGAGCTGGTGCTGCAGACTTGGCCGGGTGGCACCAAGCGCCTGCTGGCCCGCGCACATCCGCATGGCCGCTGGGTTGAATCACTGGTCGACGACACTGTTATGATGAGTGGCTGAACCCGCTTCGGCATGGATCCGGTTGGTGGCTCTTAGCCCAGCCGGACCGGACACCGCGTGTGGAGCCATTCAGCCCACCATACAAGGTTGAGCAGCCGGAAGATCAGGTCGGCAGCATCGCTGCAGCCCTCCTTGGTGCGGTCCAGCAGGGATGCAGTGCGGTTGGGATCAATGCCGCATTGCGATAGAAATGCGGCTGATCCAGCCAGCTCTGCCGCAATCCGCCCAAACAATGGCCCGGCAAACCAGGCAGCGATTGGTGCCCGAAAGTGGGTCTTGCGGCCCGTGAGGACAGCGGGCGACACCAACCCTGAATAGGCCTGCCGCAGGGTATGCTTGGTCTGCCCTCCGGCAAGGTGCTCAGCCTCGCTGTAACGGAAGGCAAGCGCCGGAACATCCCCATGAAGGAAGGGTGTTCGCCCCTCTACCGTGCGCGACATCAGCGCATGATCCGTCCGCATCAGCAGCGGCTCAAGAATAAGTCTGAAGTCTGACATCCGGAGCCGATCCCAGTCGCTCTTGCCCGGAAGACTTGCAGTGTAGTCAGCGATGGCATCATCAAGTTCAACGAGGTGTTCTGCTTCCAGCAGATCGCCCAACAACCTGCGCAATTGCGGCCTTAAGATGTGATCTGCCAGGGATCCGCCGGCATGAAACGCCCGATGACTGTCATAACCGCAGAACAGTTCATCGGCCCCTTCCCCCACCAGCAGCGTCTGGACGCCATTGTCAGCCGCGGCATCGGCCAAGGCGACATATAGCGCGGAACTCGACATCCGCGTCGGGGTGCCCATCACGGCTACCGCACGCCGCGCGGCTTCGAAATAATCATGCGGTCCGATAAGACGTTCGACCAGCGACCATTTTCGCCAGCTTTCGCCAGGCAGTCCAAGATATTCGATGTCGCTCAGGCCATCATCCGAACCCTCGGCGCGGATGCTGATCAGCGTTACGTCTTCCACGCCGCGGACAGCAATTTCCGCACAGACAATACTGGAATCCAGCCCTCCGCTTACGGCGACGCCTACCGGATAGTGGGACAAAAGCGCCCGCTCTACCGCGCTGCCGATTGCCGAGCGCAGGACAGCGGGCGACGGCGATGTCCGGTTCCGGCCATCCAGCAGTCGCTCCGGTGTCCACAAGGGCGCCTCATCCTGACAATCACCCCCTGCCAGACGCAGCGACGACCCTGGCCGCATGGTGGTTATGCCGTTTACAAACCATCCGGAATCGAGGGGGCGGCCGACGGCCAGAAACTGGTGGATGGCGCTCGGCCTGATCGCTGCATATGGCAGCAGCGGCAGGATCGCGCCCACTTCCGACGCAAAAAGCGCCTCGTGCCCGGCTCGCATCACATAAAGCGGCTTGATGCCAAAGGCATCCCTAGTCAGCGTCAGTGCTCCCGAAGACGCATCAAACAGCGCGGCGGCATACATCCCGTCAACGGCATCACCGGCCGCGGTGTCTAGCAGAACTTTGACTTCTCCGTAACCGCCCGTCGGCACATTGCCATCGCAATCGCGATAGATTTCCCCGTTGTATGCGGCAAAGATGCCCTTGCCCATGTCGACGGGCTCGGCTTCGTCTGCATCCGCTCGCATGCGCAGGCGGAGCATTCCAACGCCACTGTTCCCGGCCTGCACAAATCCCTGACCGTCCGGCCCACGATGGCTTTGCATCACGGCCATCCGGCCCAGTACCTCCGTTCCCGGATAGCCTGCCTGCCCGACCGAATATCCGAAAATGCCGCACATGCCGAATTCGCCTCAACCCGCCATCAGGCCTTTACCAGTTCCTGTTGGTGTACAAACACCTTGATCCAGTCGTAGGCCCGCGGCTCGTAACTGGTAGCCCGCACGTGCAGCTTTGAACCGTGCTTGAAGGCGTTCTCGCCAATGATCGGCCGCAGCGGATCAACCGGCGTGCGGGCCGCGGCGGCGACCGTTTGTGACAGGGTGAGAAGCTTGGCGATATCAGGCAAAGGGCGCAGGCCGAGGAACCCTAGGTTGACCAGAAAATTGCAAAACTCGGTGATACCGG
>JAFLDC010000274.1 GCA_017302775.1 Sphingomonadales bacterium | reverse complement strand
GGCCAAGTTTGAGTACTCCGGCCAGGCCAACCGCCTCGTGATTGATCCCTTCCATCAAGCAGCCGTCGCCAGCGATCACCCAGGTCTTGTGGTCAACCAGCGCATCGCCGAACACCGCGTTGAGATGACGTTCGGCCATCGCCATGCCGACCGCCATGGCCAGTCCCTGCCCCAGTGGCCCGGTCGTGCATTCTACCCCGGCCAGCTCGAAATTTTCCGGGTGTCCGGCGCAGGGACTGTGAAGTTGGCGGAAATTACGAATGTTCTCGATCGTCGGGGCGTCGTAACCGGTCAGATAAAGCAGCGCATAGATCAGCATCGAGCCATGCCCTGCAGACAGGACAAACCTGTCACGATCCGGCCATTTGGGCGCTTTGGGATCAAACTTCAGCTGCTGGGAAAACAACACCGTCGCGACGTCGGCCATGCCCATTGGCATTCCCGGATGCCCGGAATTGGCAGCCTGCACCGCATCCATCGAAAGGGCGCGAATGGCGTTGGCCATAGGCGCAAGGCGGTCGGGGCTGAGGCTCATCCAGATGGCTCCTGAAGAAACGCAGGAAAGTGCGGCGATTCGGCGCGTCGCTTCCTTTGCGAAGGCATCGCCCCCCGTCAAGGCAAGGCGCGGTGCAAACCCTCGCAAAGCGGGGGAAATGTACCTGCCAAGTCTTTGCCCGGGCACCGCTTTGCGCTAACTGGCAAATATGGTGGAAGATCGCAGCAGCCGCGCTCTGGCGCGGATCGAGCAGGCGCTGGCCCGGATTGAGGCCGCATCGCACCGCAGCGCGCCCATCTCTGGATCGACAGAGCTGGCGGATTTGCAGGGACGACATGACCGGCTGAAAGCTGCGGTCCAGGATTCGCTGGTCCAGCTTGACCAGTTGATCGAAGGCACGCAGGGGTGATCTGGGGATGAGCAACGTCACGCTGCAAATCGGTGGCCGTGCCTACACCGTGGCCTGCGCTGAGGGCGAGGAAGCCCGGCTGACAGGACTGGGGAACCTGATCAACGATAAAGTTCAGTCGATGGGCAGCGGCCACAATGAAGTGCGCCAGTTGCTGTTCGCCGCCTTGTTGCTCGCCGATGAGGTGCATGAACGCAGCAACCCGGTAACATCGCCCGCAATGCACGAACCGGATCTGGCAGATCAGCTGGAGATGATCGCAGACCGCCTTGAAAAGTGCGCAGACACCCTTGAGGACTGATCCGAAAAACCCTATCTAGCGCGGTGACGGGTACTGCCCGGTGCGAGCCTTCGAAAATCCCTGAGGCTATAAGCAAATCCAATGGGGGCTGTCCCTGGCAGGATCTTGGTCCGGCACACATGGTCCCCACCTGACGTGAACGCGTCAGAGGATTTCCCGGCAACGGCCCATGGTGGTCCCGTCACCCACCCTACTCGGCGGAGCTATCGTGATCGACAAGAAGCAATTGCGCGCCGAACTGAAGCGCCGCCGCGCTGATCATGTCGCCGCTATTCCCGATTTCCAGCGCGGCTTGCTGTTTCGCCTTCCCCCCGCACCGGTTGTGCGCATGGTGCCGCTAGGCGCGGTGATAGCCGTGTTTCACGAAATGCCGGATGAAGTGCCGGCCAGCAATTATGCGCGCTGGTTTTTTGAGGCCGGACACCGCGTGGCCTTGCCATGGTTTGCGGACCGCGGCGCGCCGATGCAGTTTCGTGAATGGGGTAATCCATTCGACGATGATCAGTTGGAGGCGGATCCGTTCAGGGCCATGCAGCCCTGCAGCGATGCCGATCTGCTGGTTCCCGACGTGGTGTTCTGTCCGCTGCTGGGTTTTACCGCCAGCGGTCACCGGATCGGTTACGGCGCGGGCCACTATGATCGCTGGCTGGCGGACAATCCGCCGCGCGCCGCAATCGGTCTTGCCTGGGATTGCCAGTTGGAAGAAGATCTGCCGATCGAAACCCACGATGTGCCGCTGCACGCTGTCGTCACCCCCACCCGCCTGTACGGACCCTTCTGATGCGTACCGAACCGACAATCCGGATCCCGCTTGGCGTCCTCGGCCTGTTCATTGCCTTGATGGCCTATGGCGGGCTGGTGGCCCGTTACATCGCCCCGCATATCGCCGGCTGGCACGCGCTGCTGCAAACGCCGGTCTATCTCTTACTGGGCGTTGTGTGGCTGTTGCCGCTAAAGCGCTTCCTGATCTGGATGGAAACGGGGCGCTTCAAGTAAGCAAGGCGGCCCGCTCCAGATCCTTTGGCCGCCCAAACCGGCGCAGTAAAGCGACCAGTTCTGCCCTGTCCGGCACAAAAACAGTTTCCGCTTGCACCATCACGGCAATCCGGGTTCGCGGGATGTATTCGTGCCATCGCCCGGCATCGCGAACAGAAAATCCCGCGAACAACTCGACTGGCATTAGCGAACCGGTCCAGCGATGGAAGATGTCGGATCGAAAGCGCGCATCAGCTTGTCCTGCTTTCACCGTCAGTCCCAACCGGTCAAACACCGACGCACAGTCGCGCCGGTCCAGCAGTACGTCGATATCACCGATCTGACCCGGGGTGCCACCGTGCAGCATCACTGCAACGCTGCCGAGAATCCACCACGGATGCCGGGCGTGCGCCAAAGCTGGTGCCAGAGCGGCAATCGTTGTTTCCAGTTGGTGGGCAGTAGTCATGATTGCAGCTTGCCGTGGCAGACGGGTGCAGGCAACCTGCGGGCAACAAGGAGAGTGGCATGAAACGCAAACTGGTCATCGGCGCGACCTTGCTCGTTTTGGTTATCGGTCTGGCAGCACTGTTCGGTCGCGGCTGGCTGGCCGAACGGGCGTTTCAATCGGCGCTGGATAACAGCATCGGGGTGGACCAATCAGCCAGGCTGACAGACGGCTTGCACATTTATGTCTGTGGCTCGGGATCACCTATGCCCGATGCCAATCGCGCCGGACCATGCCTTGCAGTACTGGCCGGCGATCAGGCATTCGTTTTTGATGCGGGGTCCGGCTCAATCAGAAAGCTTGGCCGAATGGGTTTTCCCATGCCCAAGATCCAGGCTGCGTTCCTGACTCATCTGCATTCCGATCACATCGATGGCCTGGGGGAACTGCTCCTGCAAGCGTGGGTCGCCGGAGGGCGGTCTGCGGCGCTGCCAGTTTACGGCCCGGCAGGAACGGATAGCGTGATCGCCGGGTTCAATTCAGCATATGCCATCGATCGAGGCTATCGCGTCGCGCATCACGGCCCCAAGGTCGTCCAGCCCGGCGGATTCGGCGGTTCGGCGCGGATCATCGACCTGCCCGATGGGACGGATACAAGGGTGGTGTACGAATCCGGTGGTGTCAAAATCACAGTGGTTCGCGTCAACCACGCTCCGATCAGTCCCGCCTTTGGTTATCGTATCGATTACAAGGGCCGCGCAGCCGTACTGTCAGGCGATACGGTCTATTCGCCGGCGTTCGTTACCGCCAGCAAGGGTGCAGACCTGATGCTGCACGAAGCGCTCAACAAGCAGATGATCGCCGCGATTGGCCGGAAGCTGGCTGAGCGCGGGCAGCCCGGCAATGCCCAAATCATGACCGACATCCAGAACTACCATGCCACTCCCGAGGATGCGGCGCGCGCAGCCAGTGAAGCGGGGGTACAGGCGCTGGTGCTCTATCACCTTGTCCCGGCCCCGCCTGCGCGGCTGATCGAGCCGCTGTTTCTGGGCGGCGCACCCAAGCTGTTTGGCGGCACGATCAAACTGGCGCAGGACGGCATGATCATCAGCCTGCCTGCAGGTGCCAAGACCGTGACGTACTCTTCCGGGTTTTAGGAAATCCCCAAGTGGCGCGAGTGACGGGGCTCGAACCCGCGACCTTCGGCGTGACAGGCCGACACTCTAACCAACTGAGCTACACCCGCGCAGCCACTTGGGAGCCGCGCCACTAGGGCAGCATCGCAGGGCTGTCAACAGGCTACGCGCGCCAATTTCAAACATGTCAGCCCAACCGGCCAAAACACGCTGAATCCGCCATTAACCATTCCTTTGCCCCGATCTGCGAAGAAGGCCCCGCTTCCTGGCGAAGCGGGGATTTGAAGGGGCATTTCATCGTGAATATTCGTCGCAGCCTGGCAGCAATGGCTGGATTGATTGCAGTTGCCGCGCCAATCGGCGTCATGGCCACGCCGTCAGTGGCGCTCGACAGTGCGGTTTTTGTCGAACGCGTCGTCCCCAACAAGGGCCGACTGTTGCAGCCCGCCGGCACGCTTAAGCGCGGCGACCGCGTTGTCTATGTCGTCAGCTGGTACCGGATGGGCGGCAAAGGCGCCTTTACCGTCACCAATCCGCTGTCCCGCCGGGTATATTTCCAGGGCAGCTCTGATGGGCGTGAGGAGGTGTCGATCGACGGCGGACGCACGTGGGGCAAGCTGGACCGGATGAAGATTTCGGGCCGCAATGCCACTCCAGAAGACGTCACCCACGTACGCTGGCGTATTTCCGCCGATCAGGCGCAAAAAGGTTCGGGCGAAATCACTTACAGCGCGATTGTCCGCTAACAGACCGCGCACCGGTCAAGACCGCCGCGGCCGGAGCGGTAAGCCCTTGTTCATCTGACACACGCGAACCAGTGTCAGGCACAAACGCCGCGCGTTTTGCCGGACAGGGAATTGAGGCAATATGAAATCCGCATTTCGCAAGGCAGCACTGGTATGCCTGGCCTGGGGCATGCTGA
>JAFLDC010000273.1 GCA_017302775.1 Sphingomonadales bacterium | reverse complement strand
GCCGCCTCCACCAGCGCCCGCCGCGCCGGCCCCAGCGCCAAAGCCGACGCCGCGGCCGGCGGCCCCAGCCGGTGAAACGCCGCAGGAACGCGTCGCCCGCTTGCAGCGTGAAGCAGAAGAAGCCCGGCTGGCCGTGCTGGCCGAGCAGACCGAACGCGAAGCCGAAGAACGCTTGCGCGCCCAGGAAGAGGAGCGCCGCCGCGCCGAGGAAAACCGCAAGGCCGAAGCCGAAGCCGCGCTTGCCGCCAGCGCTCCCCCGGCTGAGCCGGTTGAAGAGCCGGCTGCCGAAGCGGAAGCCGCACCTGCCGAAACCGACGATGAAGGCGATGCCCCGCAGTCAGCCGCGCCTGCTCCGCGCCGGTTTACCCCGGTAGCCGCGCCGAAGCGGGCGGAACCGGCACCCAAGAAGATCGTCCACCCGCGCGAGAAGGGCGGCGATCAGCGTCGCCACGCCGGCAAGCTGACGGTCAGCAAGGCGCTGAACGAAGACGAAGGCGCACGGGCCCGTTCACTCGCCGCGCTGAAGCGTGCGCGTGAAAAGGAAAAGCGCGCGCACTTCTCTGGCAAGAGCCAGCCGCGCGAGAAGCAGGTGCGCGACGTGATCGTGCCCGAGGCGATCACCGTGCAGGAACTGGCGAACCGGATGGCCGAAAAGGGCGCTGACCTGGTCAAGGCGCTGTTCAAGATGGGCGTGCCGGTTACCGTCAACCAGACGATCGATCAGGATACGGCGGAACTGCTGGTCGAGGAATTTGGCCATACCATCCAGCGCGTTTCGGAAAGCGATATCGATATCGATACCTCCGACGATGTCGATGCACCCGAAACGCTGAAGCCGCGTCCGCCGGTGGTGGCGATCATGGGTCACGTCGATCACGGCAAGACCAGTCTGCTGGATGCGCTGCGCGGGACGGATGTGGTGCGCGGCGAAGCGGGCGGCATCACGCAGCATATCGGCGCCTATCAGATCAAGACCAAGGGCGGCGATCTGGTCACCTTCCTTGATACGCCGGGCCACGAGGCTTTCACCGATATGCGTCAGCGCGGTGCCAACGTCACCGATATCGTCATCCTGGTGGTGGCGGGTGACGACGGGCTGATGCCGCAGACGATCGAGGCGATCAACCACACCAAGGCGGCCGGTGTGCCGATGATCGTGGCAATCACCAAGAGCGACAAGCCCGAATTTCAGCCGCAGAAGATCCGTGAACGTTTGCTGGAGCACGAAGTTATCGTCGAGGCGATGTCGGGCGACGTGCAGGACGTCGAAGTCTCTGCCAAGACCGGGGCCGGGCTGGATCAGCTGATCGAGAAGATCCTGCTGCAGGCCGAACTGATGGAACTGACGGCCAACCCCGATCGCGCCGCCGAAGCCACGGTGATCGAAGCCAAGCTCGACAAGGGCAAGGGCCCGCTGGCGACCGTCCTGATTACCCGCGGCACGCTGAAAGTCGGCGATATTCTGGTGGTTGGCACTCATTCAGGCCGCGTCCGCGCGATGCTGGATGACAAGGGCCGCCAGATCAAGGCCGCGCCGCCGGCCTTGCCGGTCGAGGTGCTGGGCCTGGGCGGCGTGCCGATGGCCGGTGATACCCTGACCGTGGTGGAAAGCGAGGCACGCGCCCGCGAAGTCGCCGCGTTCCGCAGCGAGCGGGCCACTGCCAAGCGCACCACCTCCGCCCCGGCCAGCCTGGAGAATATGTTCTCCGCGCTGTCGGCCAAGCAGACCGTGATCGAATATCCGGTGGTGATCCGCGCCGACGTGCAGGGCTCGACCGAAGCGATCGTCAATGCGCTCAACCGCTTGTCGAACGATGAGATCAAGGTCCGCGTGCTGCAATCGGGTGTCGGCGCGATCACCGAAAGCGACGTATCGCTGGCCCAGGCCAGCGGCGCGCCGATCATCGGTTTCAACGTCCGCCCCAACGCCAAGGCCCGCGATCTGATCGAGCGTCAGAAGGTGCGGCTCAAGTACTTCGACGTGATCTATCACCTGACCGACGAAGTGGCCAAGGAAATGGCCGGGATCTGGGGTCCGGAGCGGATCGAACACGTCGTCGGCCGGGCCGAGGTCAAGGAAGTGTTTCCGGCTGGCAAGCGCGACAAGGCGGCTGGTCTGCTGGTGCTCGAAGGGTTCATCAAGAAGGGCATCAACGCCCGTCTTACCCGCAACGATGTCATCGTTTCGCAGACCGTCATTCATTCGCTGCGGCGCTTCAAGGACGATGTGCCCGAAGTCCGCGCGGGCCTCGAATGCGGTGTGGTCTTGCAGGATACCAACGACATCAAGCCGGGCGACATGCTCGAAGTGTTCGAGGTTGAGGAGCGCGAACGGACCCTGTGACGGAACAGCAGGACGAGGAAAACGGGCAAAGCAGCGGCTGGAGTGACGTCGCTATGGGGGCCGCAGACGGCGTCGAACTGGCCGAAACCGGCTGCGGCGCGCTCGGTTGCCTTGCCTCTGCCACGTCCTGCATGGTCCTGCTTGTCCCCGCCTGCCTGTTTTGGAGCTGATCATGTCGCGCCAGCCTGCCACGCCTGAAACCCGCTCGGTCCGCCTGCTTAAAGTGGGCGAACAGGTGCGGCATGTCCTGTCGGAACTGCTGACCCGGCAGGAAGTGCACGACGACGTACTGACGTCGCACACCGTCAGCGTCACCGAGGTGCGGATGTCGCCGGACCTGCGCCACGCCACGGTCTACGTCAAATCGCTGCTCGGCAGTGATGAGGATGTGGTGCTGAAGGCGCTGCGCACGAATACCGCCTATTTTCAGAAGGAAGTGGCCGGGCGCCTGAAGCTGCGGTTTGCCGCCAGGCTGAAATTCATGCCCGACGAAACCTTTGACGAGGCAAGCCGGATCGAGGCGCTGCTGGCCGATCCGAAGGTACAGCGCGATCTCGATTGAGTATTTTACCCGGATAGATTGACATATTTTTATCCGGGTTTAATTAGGCAGGCCAAGGAGCCTGCCATGACCACCTATACTGCCTTTGCCAACGACCGCCGGCTGGCGTCGGGAACCCGGGAACAGATTGTCGAAAGCCTGAAAGCCTTGCCGCCGCCCGAGCGTGCGGGGGACCTGTTGGTGTTCGATGACGCAACCGGGCGTCAGATCGATTTTGACCTGCGTGACCCGGCGGCGGAACCCATGCCGACTGGCCCGGGCCGGCCGCGTTTGGGAGTGGTCGCCAAGGAAGTCACGCTGTTGCCGCGCCACTGGGACTGGCTGAAAAGCCAGCCCGGCGGTGCCTCGGCCGCGCTGCGCAGATTGGTGGAGGCGGCGGCGCGGGCACCGCTGAGCGCGGCGGAGGGGCGGGACGCTGCCTATCGGTTTCTCTCGGCCATTGCCGGCGATCGGCCGAACTTTGAAGAGGCGATCCGTGCGCTGTATCAGGACGACCGGGCCGGGTTTGAAATGCTCGCCGCCGATTGGCCGGTCGCGATCCGCGACCATGCGTTAACGCTGGCCTGGGCGGGGGCGCAGCCGCGTTAGCCCGGGACCAGCCGGGCCTTGATCGTGATCGCCACCTTTTTGCCGACGACCATCCCGTAGGAGGTCATACCGAAATCACGGCGATTAATCGCTGCGGTTGCACTGAGCTCGATCGGAACACGCCCGCTGGCACGGGCTGGCGGGTCGCGGAAGGTAACCGCCAGCGTAGTGGGCCGGGTCACGCCGCGGACGCTGACCTGTCCTTCTACCCGCGCGGTCAGAGGGCTGGTCATCACCATTCGTTGGCCGGAAAAACGCACCGTCGGATGATGCGCGACATCGAAGAAATCTTTGCCGCGCAGATATTTCGTATCGGTCGTGCTGGTGGCTGTCAGCGCCCGCGCGTCCAGTTCAACCTCAAGATTGATCGCGTCGAGACGGTCGGGCGCAAGACGGATCGATCCCCGCATCACCGGAAAGCGGGCAGTCTTGTGGCCAAGCCCGAGATAGGAAACCCGCGCACTGACATCCGACCTGTCGCCATCCAGCTGATAGCGATAGGTGGGGCTGGCGGCGGCGGTCAGAACCAGCAGCACAAGGGAAAGTACGAACCGCACGGCGCTCCACCAGACTTTCCCCGTGCGTGCCGCTCCACAGCCGCGCTGTCAATCGCGCTGGCCTTTTGTGCCCGAGTGCTTATCTGGTTCGGGCATGGCCAAGCTCTATTTCTACTATGCCAGCATGAACGCGGGCAAATCGACCACGCTGTTGCAAGCCGATTTCAACTATCGCGAACGCGGCATGGCCACCATGCTGTGGACGGCGGCACTGGACGACCGGGGCGGGGACAAGGCGATCGAAAGCCGGATCGGGCTGCACGCCAATGCTCACCGCTTTGCCGCCGATACGGACCTGTGGGAACGGATCGGCGCGGCGCACCGGGTGGAGCCGCTCGCCTGCGTGCTGGTCGATGAAGCCCAGTTCCTGACAGAGGACCAGGTCTGGCAACTCGCCCGGGTGGCTCAGGCCGGAATTCCGGTGCTCTGCTATGGCCTGCGGACAGACTTTCAGGGGGAATCGTTCCCGGGTTCCAAAGTGCTGCTGGGCATTGCTGACAGCCTGATCGAGCTGAAAGCGGTGTGCCATTGTGGCTTGAGCGAGCAAGACGTGAGGAGAGACCAGGAGTTCTTCAATAGTGAAGAAAGAGGAATTCTTATCAGTGATTTCTTCTTGGTTGGGCATCATTATTTTGACCAA
>JAFLDC010000272.1 GCA_017302775.1 Sphingomonadales bacterium | reverse complement strand
ATTCTTGAAGCGCTCAAGCAGGCTGGCGCGCTCAAGGGCGAGGTGGTGGTAATATGACGTCGGTCTCAGCACCTCTGCCGCCTGGCGCGCCCACGGCGGCAGGACAGGGCACCACGCGAGCCCAACTGACTGACGCCGCCCGTCAGTTCGAGGCAATCTTTGTACGGCAAATGCTCGGGGCCGCGCGCAAGGCGGATTTCGGCACGCCGCTGCTCAGCGGTCAGGGTCTGGAGACCTTCAGAACCATGCAGGATGAGCACTTTGCCGATATCGCGGCGCAACGCGGCACGTTTGGTTTCGCCGCATTGATCGAACGGCATCTGGCCGCACAGCTTGGCGGTGGATCGTAGTCGTGTCGACCGACCTACTTCACATCGCGTCATCGGGGGTCCGCGCGGCGCGTGTCGCACTCGACCTTACGGCGCAAAACATCGCGAATGCGGGAACACAGGGCTATATCCGGCGCTCGCTGCAGCTGAATGAAGTGGCGTCAGCCGGGGGGTACAACCGCACTGGTGACCTTTCTTTCTCCGGCGTTCGGGTCGACGGCATTGCCCGCAACGCCGATGCCTTTCGCCAGGCCGAGGTCCGCCGCACTGGCAGTGATGCGGCGCGCGGCGCCACGGAACTTTCGGCCTATCAGAACGTGGAGGCTGCGCTCGAACATTCGGGGCTCTATGCGGCGATGGCCGGCTTCGAGAGCGCCTTGCAACAGATGACGACCGATCCGGTTGATCCCTCGCTCCGCGCCGCCGCACTGGAATCGAGCGAGACGCTGGCACGAACATTCAACCTGGCGTCCGATGCGCTCGATACGGTCGCGCAATCGTTACATTTCGCGGCCACCGACGGCGTCACCCAGGTCAACCGGCTGGCTGGCGAATTGGGCCGGGTCAACTTGCAGCTGGCGCGTTCCGTCCCCGGGACTGCCGATCATGTGTCATTGCTCGATCAACGTGACGGCCTGCTCGGTCAGATTTCTGGCTATGTCGGTATCACCACCAGCTTTTCCGCCAACCAGACTGTTGAAGTAAGGATCGGCGGATCCAGTGGCCCTCACCTGGTGGCTGGCGGCGCGGTCAGTACGCTGGGAACCACCGCGGCTGCCGACGGAACCCTGTCATTTACCGTCGGTGCGACTGCGGCAACGCTTTCCGCGGGATCGCTTGCAGGCCAGACACAGGGGCTGCAATGCGTTCGCGATAGCCGGAACACGCTCAACGTCGTGGCGCAAAACCTGATCGCTACGGTCAACGGAGCGCAAACCAGCGGGGTCGCACTGGATGGCAGTCCCGGCCAGCCGCTGCTATCGGGAACCGGCGCCAGCGACATTGCAGTGGTCCTCGCGTCCGGATCGCAACTTGCCACAGCGCCAGCCGGAGCACCTGCGGGCAGCCGCGATCCGGCCAACCTTGCAGCGCTGCGTAGCGCACTGGTTTCATCCGATATCAGCGGCCAGATCGACGCGCTGCTGTTCCAGATTTCCAGCGCGACGGAGGGCCGCCGGATCACCAGCGACGCACTGACGACCATCGCCGGCGCGTCGAAACTTGCGCTGGATGCCCAGGCCGGGGTCAACCTCGACGAGGAAGCGGTCAATCTTGTCCGGTTTCAGCAGGCTTTCCAGGCAAGCAGCAAAGCCATCCAGGTTGCCTCCGATCTGTTCGATACCCTTTTGGCAATCCGCTAGAATGAAAGCTTCACGATGACCACCGTCAGCACCAGCGCCTTCTATGATCGTGTCAATCTGGACATCAGCACGCTTCGCAGCCGTGCAGAAGCCCTGCAGGCATCGATCGGATCCGGTCAGCGGCTGACCCGTTCGTCAGACGACCCGGTCGGTGCAGCACGGCTACGCACTTTAAGCCGGGCGGATACCTTCTCGGCGATCGACCTGTCGATCGCAGCGCGTGCCAGCAGCGATCTACGGTTGACCGACAGTGCCCTGCAAAGCTTCGCAGCGACCACGATCCGGGCGCAGGAACTGGCGACCCAGGCCGCCAACGGGATCCTGACACCAGCGCAACGCAACGGCATCGCAATAGAACTCAACCAGATCGGAAAAGAACTGGTTCGCCTGGCCAATACCCGCGACAGTGCCGATAACGCATTGTTTGGCGGAGAGACAACAGGCGATGCCTATGGCTTCAGCCCAGGCGGGACGCTTACGTATCTGGGCACGGCCACAGCCGGCGAGCTGCCACTGGGTGACGGGCAAAGTGTGGTCCGGGGGTTAACCGGGCCTGAGGTATTCGAATTCGATGCCGGTGGCGGACCGACAAATCTCTATACGGTTATCAAAACACTGGCTGATGCCCTCGGCGGGGTGACACCGGGGGTCGATCCGATCCAGGCTGCCCGCGATGCGATGGGCGCCCTCGAGACCGGGTTGGAGACGATCGCCACCCAGCAGACCATCGTCGGCACGCGGCTGAACTGGATCGACCTCAATACCGAACGTCGCACTCAGATGAGTGAGCTGCGCGCCGAGGAGCAGGCTGATGTCGGCGGTACCGACTTGGCCGAAGCCATGTCGCGCCTGCAGCAGACCATGACCGTGCTGGAAGCGAGCCAGGCCAGCTTCGCCCGCCTTTCATCACTCAGCCTATTCGAATTCCTGCGTTGATCGCACATCCGCATCCGTCACGCTTACTGGGGGCTAAATGACATGTTCGCCGCAATCGGCATCATTATCCTGATCGTCATGGTCTTCGGCGGGTTCGCCCTGACGGGCGGCGCCCTCGGCCCGGTATTGCATGCGCTGCCGCACGAAATGCTGATTATCGGCGGGGCAGCGCTCGGCGCGCTGGTCACCGGAAACAACTTGCACGGCCTCAAGGCACTGGGCGGCGGTTTCGTCAAGGTATTCAAGGGCCCCAAGCATACCAAGCAGGACCACATCGACGCGATCATCCTGACGACGAAGCTGATGAAATTGCTCCGCGCCGAAGGTCCGGTTGCACTGGAAAGCCACGTCACCGACCCTGCCAACTCGGCCATCTTTGCCGAGTTTCCACGGCTGTTGGCCAACAAGCCGCTGACAGATCTGATCAGCGATACGCTTACGCTGATCGTTGTCTCTTCAGGGACACTGGAAGTTCACGCGGTCGAAGAAGTCATGGACAATGCGATGAAGACGCATTTCCACGAACTCCATGAACCGCAACACGCCTTACAAAATCTGGCTGACGCTCTGCCTGCACTGGGGATCGTTGCAGCGGTGCTGGGCGTGGTGAAAACCATGGGATCGATCGACAAACCGCCATCGGTGCTGGGCGGGATGATCGGATCGGCGTTGGTCGGAACCTTTCTGGGCGTGCTGCTGGCCTATGGTATGGTCGCGCCGATGGCCGGCCGGCTCAAACAGATTATCGAAGCTGACGAACAGATTTTCCACGCGGTCAAACAGGTCATCATCGCTTCGTTGCACGGCTGGCCGCAACCACTGGTCGTGGAAAGCGCGCGCTCGGGCCTGGGGCACGAATTCCGCCCGGGTCTGAGCGAATTGCTCGACAGCCTGCGGGGACGCTGAGATGACTGCCAACGCAAGGAAGCCCAAAAATGAACCCTTGCCGCCGATCATCGTCAAGAAGGTGACGATAGTCGAAGGCGGTCATCACGGGGGGGCCTGGAAGGTCGCATACGCTGATTTCGTCACCGCGATGATGGCATTCTTCCTGCTGCTATGGCTGCTGGGTGCCACCACCGAAAAGCAGCGCAAAGGTCTGGCCGACTATTTCACCCCGACGCTGGTAAAGCTGAAAGAAGGTAGTGCGGGATCAAACGGGATGCTGGGCGGAGCATCCATCACCGATGTTGACAACTACCCCAATCGCGCCGGGCAGACCGGGACCAAGACGATGACAATCCCGCGCGACACGACGGGTGGTCCGAAGGAAGGAGCTGACCGGGTCAAGAAGCGCGAAGCAATGGAGCAACGCCTGGCCGCCAAACTGGCGACAAAACCCCGCCTGGCCCGTCTCGCCAAACAGGTCCGGATGATCGATACGACCGAAGGTATCCGGATTGACCTCGTCGATGATGCGGACTTTTCGATGTTTCAACTCGGCACCACGGTACTGACTGCGGATGCCGCCGAACTGCTTGAGGCGATCGGAGAAATGCTTGCCGGAGAACCTGGCGGAATCTCGATTCGCGGCCATACGGATGCCTTGCCGTGGAATGGCGGCAGCGGCGCAAACAACTGGTCGCTCTCCGCCGGACGTGCTGAAGCCACCCGTCAGGGGCTCATCCGTCACGGCATCGACGAGGCCCGCTTCCGCAAGATCGAAGGGGTGGCAGACCGGGAACCTCTGGCCAGAGACAAGCCCGATGACCCGCGCAATAGGCGGATTTCGATCCTGTTGATGCGGTAGCCCGCAGATTGGGGTTTGCACCCCATTTGGGGGCAAGGCATATGCTCTCCCGCAATAAACGGGAGATCAGAATGTCGGATCGTGGATACACATTATGGGGCACGCCACATTCGCTGTTTACCGGAAAGGCACGAAGCTATCTGCTGAAGTGCGGCGTTCCTTACACAGAGCGGCTCGTGTCCGACCACCGGTTCCTCGACGAGATTGTTCCAAAGGTCGGGCACATGGTGATCCCGGTCATCGAAGCCCCGGATGGCGAACTGATCCAGGATTCCACGGCAATCATCGATCACATCGAGGCTTCCACGGCTGAGCCGCTATTG
>JAFLDC010000271.1:1572-4715 GCA_017302775.1 Sphingomonadales bacterium | reverse complement strand
CACTCGCTCATCGATCGTCACGCTGTCTAAAATCATCATAATGCCGTCCACCTCCAATGCACTGAGGTCACGGCTGGACAGCTGCCCACCACGGCCCGAGGCACGCCGCTTCGCCACACGCTTGCGTGCTGCCCCAAAGATGCGAATCAAGTGTCCGTAGAGGGCAATGTTTCGAAGGAAAAACTCTGCTGCCTCCTCCACTTCGACGTCGTCACAGAGCCCACTGTCTCCGCCCGTCGACCGCAGTGGGCTGGACTCTACATCCTGCAAAAAGGCACCGAGCTCTTCGTCACTGCTTGCACCGGACAGCGTGTCGTCGCCCACTTCATCGGACTCGGAGGCCAGCAGCCCTCGCGGTGGGCGGTACCGAGTCGGTGCCAGTGGAATGTCCTCCTGGAAGTAGAGGGCCAAAGGACTCACTTGAAACGCAGCGCATGCCTGCTCCAGCCTCGCCTCCAGCACAGCGATCCTTCCCTCCCTTGTCCGCACCGTTGCGGGGGCATAAATCTGACGCAGCGGCAGCTCTACACACCTACGGATAAAGTCCGCCGTCTGCTCATGTTGAATCAAAGATTGCTCCTCTGCCAGGTGCGCTTCATCCACAGTCTCCAGCATCGCACTTGTGTCCGCATTAAACTGCTGTCGAATGGAACGCTGCAACTGTAGCAATTCGTCCAACGCCGTTTGGCACTCGAGGATACTCTTCAAGACTTCGTCCTGCTGAAAGTGATACGCTGTCTGCCGTGCAGCCTTGTCCGCCTCCTGGGCCTCCTGCTCCGACTTGGTCTGGGAGAGTGCCTTTGTGACATCGGACAAGTCTCTGTCGATGGCTGCCTCTTGCTCCTGTATGCTCAATTTACGCTGCAGCAGGTCCCGCTTTGCCTTGGACAGCTCTTCCACTTCTCGGCTCCGCAGACAGCTGTCCGCGGTCGCTTGCTCCAGTGTATGTGTTTGCTGCCGTAACTCCTCATCCGTTTCGCTTTGAAACTGTGCAATAGACTCATTCAGGAAGTTTAATGTTTCACTCAAATGGGCTTCTGTCAATGCTTGCCGCTCCTGCCCTTGCTGGCCTATCTGCGCGAGCGAAAGGAAATGCCGTCATGACGCTCTATGCCGAAGTGATCGGCGATCCTATCGCGCAATCGATCAGCCCGGCGATTCACCGGTTCTGGCTTGGCCAACTGGGGATCGCCGCAGATTACCGCGCTTGCCATGTGAAACCGGGCGATCTGGCTGACTACATCGCTACCCGCCGCGCTGATCCGGACTGGCGCGGTTGTAATGTGACCATGCCGCACAAGCAGGCGGTCATGCCGCTGCTCGATCAGATCGATCCGCAGGCGCAGCGGATCGGTGCGTTCAATACCGTGGTGCCTGGTTCATCCGGCACGCTGACCGGATTCAATACCGATGCCGCCGGCTTTATCGAACCATTGCTTCCGCTGCTGGGGCAGAGTCATCTTTACCGGATGGCGCGGATAATGGGTGCGGGCGGCGCGGCGCGCGCGATCGTGGCGGCCCTGGCCGACTGCGGGTTCACCCTGGTCCTGGCGGCGCGCGATCCGGCCAAGGCGCGGGCACTGCTGGACGAACTGGCGCCGCGGGGGCAGCACCATGCGGTTGATCTGGCGCATTTCGCGCCGCCAACCGACTTCGTTTTTGATGATCGGACACAGCTGCTCGACCTGGTTGTCAACGCCAGCCCGCTCGGCATGGCCGATCACCCGCCGCTGGCGTTCGATTTCAGCCACGCCCCGCCCGGCAGTGTGGTTTATGACATAGTGACTCATCCGCTGGAAACACCGCTGCTGGCCGAGGCGCGGCGGCGCGGCTTTACCGTGATCGATGGCCTCGCCATGCTGATCGGACAGGCTGCGGCAGCCTTCGAACGATTCTTCGGCCAGCCAGCCCCGCGTGAACATGACGATGCGCTACGCGCGCTGCTGACGCGGTGAGCGGGCCTTTCATCCTTGGCCTGACCGGCTCGATCGGCATGGGCAAAAGTGCGGTTGCCGCGATGTTGCGCGAACTGGGTGTACCGGTGTTTGATGCCGATGCCGCGGTCCACGAATTGCAGGGACCGGGCGGGGCCTGCGTCGCCGCGATTGAGCGTGCCTTTCCCGGGACCACGGGCAAGGCCGGGGTTGATCGCCAGAAACTGGGCGCGGCGGTGTTCGGCAATCCGGCAGCACTGAAACAGCTTGAGGAGATCGTGCACCCCGAAGTGGCGGAGTTGCGCCGGGCCTTTCTGGCAGACAACGCAGCGGCGCCGCTGATCGTCTTCGATATTCCTTTGCTCTATGAAAAGACCGGTCAGCATGGGTTGGATGCGGTTGCGGTGGTATCGGCCCCGGCCGAGGTACAGCGCCAACGGGTGCTGGCGCGGGCGGGTATGACGGCGGAGAAGTTCGCGCAGATACTGAAACTCCAGGTGCCCGATGCGGAGAAGCGGGCCCGCGCGGACTACGTCATTGATACCGGCGTCCCCATGTCCGAAACCCGGCAGGCCGTGCTGGCGCTGGTGCAGTCCATCACGGCTGGACAAAAAGTACCGCGCGCCCCCTTGTAACATCCCGGTAATGGGCAGATATCAATCGGGTAATGCGAGAGATCATCTTCGATACGGAAACGACCGGACTTGATCCCAGAAATGGCGATCGGCTGGTCGAAATCGGCTGCATCGAGATGGTCAATCGAGTCCCGACCGGCGCGACCTTTCACTGCTATTTCAACCCGGATCGCGACATGCCGGCTGAGGCCGAGCGGGTTCACGGGATTTCCGCAGCGTTTCTGTCCGACAAGCCGCGGTTCCATGAACGCGCTGCCGAGTTTCTGGAATTTATCGGCGAAGAAACCAAGCTGGTGGCGCATAATGCCGGCTTCGACTTCGGTTTCGTCAATGCTGAACTGGAAATGTGCGGTCTACCCCCGCTGAGCCGCGAACGGATGATCGATACGGTGGCGATGGCCCGGATGCGTCATCCCGGTGCGAAGAATTCGCTCGATGCGCTGTGTACACGTTACGGCATCGATCGCAGTCACCGGACGCAGCACGGCGCCTTGCTGGATGCTGAACTGCTGGCGCAAGTCTACGTAGAACTGACCGGCGGCCGCCAGATCGGGCTATCGCTGGCCGCTGAAAC
>JAFLDC010000271.1:0-1547 GCA_017302775.1 Sphingomonadales bacterium | reverse complement strand
ATCGAGGTGACCAGTCAAGTCGCGCCCCGGCGCGAGCGCCCCTTCCGTCCCGCCCGGCCCCATCAGGCCAGCGAAGCGGAGCTCGCGGCTCATGCCGCATTTCTCGAAACGGTGAAATCGCCGATATGGAACGATTGATCCGGTTCGGGTTGCCAGACAGGAGAAGTAAATCATGGACATTCGCGTATCCGGCCACCAGATCGAAACCGGCGAAGCACTGCAAGTGCACGCCCAGGATCGCCTGTCCGCGATTGTCGAAAAATACTACCCCAAGGCGCTGTCGAGTGCCGTAACCTTCAATCGCGCCCCGGCGGCTGCTTTTCGCTGTGATATCGTTACCCACGTGATGCACGGCGTGGTGCTGAAGGGTGCCGGGATCGCGCAGGATGCGCATATCGCGCTCGACCAGGCGGCGGAAAAGATCGACAAGCAGCTGCGCCGCTACAAGCGCCGCTTGAATGACCGCCACGCGGCATCCGCCCATGCCGTCCGGACTGAGGAAGCGGCCTATACCGTTTTCGTTGAGCCTGACGAAGCGGCCGAAGAAGTAACGGTTGAAGCGCCGGTGGTGATTGCTGAAACCCGCGTCGATGTTCCCGAAGCAACCGTTTCGGACGCGGTCATGATGCTGGATCTGCGCAATACCAATGCTCTGCTGTTCAAGAATGCTGGCACCGGCAAGCATAATATGGTTTATCGGCGCGGGGACGGTTCGATTGGATGGGTTGAACCCGGCTGACGCACAGGCTAAAGGCGCGCGCTAATCCGACAGGCGAGGGGGGGCCCAAGGCAGTATTTCCGCTGCCGTGGTCATGGCCGGTCCGGTCGCGCAACTTTGGATTGATCGTCTGAAATGACAGCACTTTTCACTCTAATGCCTGAAGCCGTCGGGATGATTGTCGCCGATAGCAAGCAGGCGATTCTCGATCAGCTGGCTGAGCGATTCGCCGGGGTTTATGGGTTGGACCAGGGTCTCGTGCTGGAACGCGTCGAAGAACGCGAGAAACTTGGCAGCACCGGGTTTGGGCGGGGTGTTGCGATTCCCCATGCCCGGCTGCCCGGCCTGGCGCGCCCGGTTGGCGTGTTTCTGCGGCTGGCGAATCCAGTGGCCTTCGATGCTGCCGATGGGATGCCGGTTGACATGATTTTCGGCCTGCTCTCGCCCGAAGCGGCGGGGGCGGCACATCTGCATGCCTTGGCCGCAATCAGCCGATTGATGCGCGATGAGGCCATGCATCAGGCGCTTAGCGGAGCGCCCGGTGCCGAAGCGCTTTATGGTCTGCTGTCGAATTCGATCGAGAAGGACGCCGCCTGACCACGCGCATCCCCGCCCATCTTGAAGTTTCCGGCTTGATCCGGAGCGTTGAGGCGGCCGGAGGGTTTGCGACGGTTCTGTACAGAGGTGAACGGGAAAGCGGCACAATCCTGATTGGGATGCCTCCCTGGTCACGACCGGCACTTCGCTGACTTTTTCCAAGACTCCCACGCTGGTGCTCACCGGCAGTTCGGAAGTCGGCTCCTTTGACCCTATTGGCTCGGCAAAGATC
>JAFLDC010000270.1 GCA_017302775.1 Sphingomonadales bacterium | reverse complement strand
TTGACAAGAACCGCCCCGCCGACATGTATTGGGACGATCAGGTCACCTGGTATTTCAATCGGATGCGCGACACGCACGATCTGATGCATATCCTGTCTGGTTTTGGCCGCGACGCCCTGGGTGAGCAGTGCGTGCTGGCTTTCACTTACAGCCAGCAGCCCAGTCCTGCCCATCTGTTCCTGGGCTATGCCGGCGGCCTCGAAATACGCAAACACCCCGTCAAGGTGCCGGTATTCCGCGCGGTGCGTGAGGCGCAGAATATGGGCAAGGCATGTCCACGACTGGTCGAAATGGCGATCACGGACTTGCTGCCCCTGCCGATCGAGGAAGTCCGCGCCAAATTGAACATCTCCGAACCGAAGTTCTATCGCCAGGCGCATGCAATCTGGCGCGCGCAAGGCGTGGATCCCTATGATCTGATGGCGCCGGTCGCACAGGCAGCTTGATCGCGGCCGGAGCAGCGCCGCTGCGGACCTGTACATCAGCGGGATCTGTTTAGCGCAGTTCCTTGCGGATCACGAGTTTTAGCCCCGACCAGGTATCGTCCACTGCGCAGACCTTGGTGTCGACGAAACCTAGCGGCAAGGCCACCTCGCGGATGGTATCTTCGGTGATATCGGTAGCGACGCCAGATGCCTTCTTCGGCCAGCTGACCCATACCTGACCATCCCTGGCGATTTGCATGCGCAGTGCGCCGAGCCTGGCTTTCAGCACCCCGCATTCGGTTACGAAGATGTGCGCGGCATCAAGCCCGTCCGACGGGTCTGAAACGAACACCAGATCGAGGGCGTATTCGGCGATCTCGTCAAATACATGCTCTGGCATGGCGTCGAACCACACCCGTTGGCCATCGCGCAGGGACAGCTTCTTGGCCAGCGGCGTGCCAGAATAGCCGGTGCTCATCCCTGCCTCCTCAACCGTTGGTCTTGCGTTCGCTTTCCAGCGCCTTCCGATAGAGATCGGCCATCAGGCTTCCATCCAATCGCGGAAGAAGGAATCGTTGGCGTCACGTAACGCATCCAGCGTTACTTCGCTGTAGAGTACCTCCTCATCGCGCGCGACGGACAGCTTGTCGCCTCCGGTCCAGCCGATATAGCAGCATCCGATCCCTGCGTCGCGGGCGGCCTTTTCGATGACATCCTGATCGAAGCGTTCCGTCACCAGATAGCGCGACTGGTTTTCGGCAAACAGCGACCAACCATGCATTACCTTTTCCCGGTCGACGCTGTCTTCGAACGGAGCAACCTGCAGTCGTGCGCCGATATTCCCGGCCAGCGCCATTTCCGCTACCGCGACCAGGATGCCGCCGTCGGAAACGTCGTGGCAGGCCGTGACATAACCTTGCGCGATCATCGCGCGGACGAACTCGCCATGGCGGCGCTCTGCCGCCAAATCGACTCTGGGCGGCATGCCGTGTTCCATGCCATGAATCTCCCGCAGCCATAGCGATTGGCCGAGCTCGGGCACACAGCGGGGATCCGCGCCGATCAGGAGAATCTTGTGCGCGCCATCCTTGAACGCGATCGTTGCCGATCGGGTGTAGTCTGCCATGAGGCCAACTCCGCCGATCGCCGGCGTCGGCAAAATCGCGCTGCCACCGCCGGTAGCCTTGCTTTCATTGTAAAGGCTGACATTGCCGCTAACGATCGGATAGTCGAGGGCACGGCAGGCGTCGCCCATCCCGCGCAGGGCTTCGACGATCTGCGCCATGATCTCGGGACGCTGTGGATTCGCGAAGTTCAGACAATTGGTAATCGCCAGCGGCTTTGCCCCCACGGCCGAGATATTGCGATAGGTTTCCGCCACGGCCTGCTTGCCGCCTTCAAACGGGTCTGCAAAGCAATAGCGAGGGGTGCAGTCGGTGCTCATCGCCAATGCCTTATGGGTACCATGGACCCGTACCACCGCCGCATCGCCGCCGCTCTTCTGTAGGGTATCCGCGCCTACCTGGCTGTCATACTGTTCCCAGATCCACCGGCGATTGGCGAGATCGGCGCTCCCCATCAGCTTGACCAGATCGACCACCGGATCGCCACTGCGCGGCGGCGTTGCCATCGCGGGTACCTTGGCCCATGCCTTGTACTGCTCCAGGCTCATCGCCGGTCGATCATAAAGCGGTGCGTCCTCCGCCAGGGGGCCGAGCGGAATGTCGCAAACGGTCTCGCCCCGCCAGGTCAGCACCATATGGCCCGTATCGGTCACTTCGCCGATCACCGCGAAGTCCAGTTCCCACTTGCGGAAGATCGCTTCTGCCATCGGCTCCTTGCCGGGCTTGAGGACCATTAGCATCCGCTCCTGGCTCTCGCTCAGCATCATTTCGTACGGCGTCATGCCCTCTTCACGGCACGGCACCTTGTCCATGTCGAGAATGATGCCGGCCTTGCCATTGGTTGCCATTTCGACCGAGCTGGAGGTGAGGCCGGCGGCGCCCATATCCTGAATGGCGACGATTGCATCGGTTGCCATCAATTCAAGGCATGCCTCGATCAGCAGCTTTTCGGTAAAGGGATCGCCGACCTGCACGGTCGGCCGCTTTTCTTCGGAATCCTCCCCAAAATCGGCGCTGGCCATCGTCGCCCCGTGAATCCCGTCGCGCCCGGTTTTGGAACCGACGTAGACGATGGGATTGCCGATTCCGGTCGCGGCCGAATAGAAAATCTTGTCGGTATCGGCCACGCCGACTGTCATCGCATTGACCAGTATGTTCCCGTCGTAAGCCGGGTGAAAGTTGGTTTCCCCGCCCACGGTGGGCACGCCGACGCAATTGCCATAGCCGCCGATCCCCGCAACAACGCCCTTTACAAGGCTTTTCATCTTGGGATGATCGGGCCGTCCAAAGCGTAGTGCATTCAGGTTTGCCACCGGCCGCGCGCCCATGGTGAAGACGTCGCGAAGAATTCCGCCAACCCCGGTCGCGGCTCCTTGATAGGGTTCGATATAGCTGGGGTGGTTGTGCGATTCCATTTTGAAAATGGCGGCTTGCCCGTCGCCAATATCGATGACCCCGGCATTTTCGCCGGGACCGCAGATGACCCACGGCGCCTCGGTCGGCAGCTTCTTGAGGTGAATCCGACTCGACTTGTACGAGCAATGCTCAGACCACATGACCGAGAAGATGCCGAGCTCGACCATGTTGGGTTCGCGCCCCAGGGCATGCAATACCCGCTGGTACTCTTCCTCGGAAAGCCCGTGTTGGGCGACGATTTCTGGAGTGATCTCGGCCATGCGCGGGCGCATAGCCCTGCGCGGGGATTCGGGCTAGTCCAATCGGCCCGGCGGCAACGTGCTTTTCCCCATCCACCACGCCGCGAGTGTGACCAGGGCATAGGCAGTCAGCGCAAGGATGCTGGTGCCGGTCGTCACCTCCGGTTCCGGCGTGCCGAACCAGTTGAACAACTGCAGGCCCAGCAGGATCGCCACCAGCAGGGTCGTACGCCGCATCGCCGGGCGCTTTGCCCGCACATAGAGCCATAGCGCCCCAAACGTCAGGCCAAGTTCCAGCGGCATTTCAATCCATGGGTGATTCCACAGCCCCAGTCCCAGTTTGGGTGGGCTGCCCAGCAAGGTCAGGTCGGGAACATGCACTAACAGATCGAGGAACCAGTGAGACACCACAACTGCCCCGCTCAGCAAAGCGGCGAACCGATCTTTTGTCAGCATCCACACCAGGCCGGCGAATGCCGCGCCAAACATCGCGGCGCCAAGCAGCGAGTGGGTATAGGGCATATGGTAAAGATCGAGCGGGTTCATCGCGCTGATCCCGGGGGTAAAGCGCATTCGCTCCACCCCCATGATCAGCAACGAAAAGAATGCCCAGTCGATCAACTGAGCAGCGACCATCAGCAGCCCGAGCGCAGGAGCCTTTGGTCGCGCAGCGACGGCAAATGCGGGCGCCCAGTGGCCAATGAACATGGTTTAGCCGGCCAGTCCGCCGAAAAACCGGATCATCACCAGCGTTGACAACCCGGTTGCCAATGCCGTGGCGGCGGTGCCCCACGCCAGATCGATCAGGGTGACGTGAACAGGCCAGTTCTTCAACGTGGCCTGATTGGTCAGATCGTAGGTGGCATAACACACCAATCCGACGATTGCGCCGTGAACAACGGCCAGGCGCGGTCCTGCGAAGAAGCTGGCATTGCCGGCGTCTGCGCTAAGCAGGCCGGGAAAAACCGCGAAGTAAGTGATCGCTGCAACGTAGATGACGTAAAATGCGATGGCAGGTCCGACCCGAAACTTGTCGGCAAGCAGATCGCCCAGCGCCGGACGGTACAGCGCCGGCGAGGCAAAACGGAGCCAGATTGCGTCAAGAGCGCCAAAAATCAGCGCGGTGACCGCGTAGGCCGTAAGCAGTTTAGCTAGCATAGTTCTCCCCATGGCGCCCATGCGCCGGATCGTTCACAACTTGACCGTTGCGACGCGCGCGGTCAATGGTCGAGGGTATGAGCGAGACTGAAGCCGAGATTTCCGCCCTGTCGTTCGAGGATGCCCTGCGCGCGCTGGAAGACATCGTCCGCAAGCTGGAAAGCGGCGAAGTACCGCTTGATGCGACGATGGACCTGTACGAGCGCGGTGAAAAACTGCGGGCGCATTGTCAGGCTCGGCTGGATGCGGCGCAGCTGCGGATTGAAAAGATTGTGGCGGGCGCAGACGGCGGATCCCCCGCTACACGACCCTTTGACGCAGACTGATCCGCATGGCTGTTAAGACAGTGCCCAGTC
>JAFLDC010000027.1 GCA_017302775.1 Sphingomonadales bacterium | reverse complement strand
CGGAAGTAGGGCAGGGGCAACAGGCGGCTTTCGCTGGATAACAGCCGCGCCGGGGTACGCTACGCTGCGATCCCGCATGAGAGCGAGTTTGGATGCCGGTTGCTCAGGCACGACCAATACACGACGGTAAACCCTCTCTGCCGTATCTCGAAACCCCCGCAAATGCGGGGGTTTCGCGTTTTGGCTGTGGACTTCGTTCCCGCGTCCCTGCGCCCGGTTTGGCGAAAAAATCGCCAAATTCTCTCTCTCTTTCTCCAGCCCTGTGGACTTCCCGATTGTCAAGTCCACAGGATGGTTTTCGGAATTCCTTGCGACTCAAAGGCTTACGTGTGGTCTCGGGAGAGCGGTTTTATGGCGTCAATGCCTGCCCTGCGGGATACGAATGATTGCGGAGAAGGAGACACCCATATCGCAGTAGGCCGTAGTACAACACGCACAATGCAGCAGATCGAACTCGTAGGGGGCGTGACCCCAAGGCGGGCATCGAGGCTCAGCCGCAGTGTCTGGCCGTGATCATCGAGGCTAAGGTCAGTTTCCTATCCATAGGCATACTTCGGGCTGCGTATGTTCGTTTTCACTCGCCGAGCCATGCAACAGATGCTGGACGGCATTGCGTTATGGATGCCGGAAAAACCGCTGATAGAGTTGCTTAGACGACTCAATACTGCTCGGACCAACCGACTGCCGCAAATGTGGGAACTGGTCTGGCTCTACGCATTGGGGAAGGTGTTGCCCGTTGAGCACGAGCGCCCGCTTCCCAATGGAAAGCCGGACCTTTGGTTCTCTGTTTTGGACGGAGACCGACTCGTTCCCGTAGTCGCAGATATCACGACTCTTTCGGATGCAGCGATCGATAGCGCCAATCCGTTCGACCGACTATGCGACGCTGTGCATCAGCAGGCAAGGAAAGCAGGTCTGGAGGGAGGCGGATTTCATGTTGCAGTTTCGCATTTGGAAGCAGGGGCGAGTGGTTCGCCGAAAGTGCAACTCCTGATTCCGACCGGACAAGCATTCGACGATATCGTGAAACGGCATCTCAAGCCATTCGCTCGGAAGGTTGCTGCAGACCCGACTGCACCGAATATGCTGGAAGTGAATGAGCCTGATGCCAAGTTCACTGTTGAGTATAAGGGGCCAAGCCAATACTCTGGGGGTTCGCATCGCTCATACGACAGCGTCTTGAGTCGCGAGAACAACGTCCTGTTCAATCGGCTCGGCGCCAAAACCCGGCAACTCCGAGGTGCTCCAGAAGGCGCCGTCCGAATGCTGGTGGTCTGCGATGGCGACTGTGCGTTGTTAGGCCGAGACCGTCCGATGGAAGGGTTCAGTGCCCGTCAGGTTGCCGAGCACTTCCTTCGTGGCAGCGGCACCATCGATCTTGTCTTGTTGGTGACTGTAATCGAAGAGAGCGTCTCGACCTTTGCCCGGCGTGACCACCGGTATTTGCGTTGCGATCTGGTCGCATCTGCTACGGACCGACCGGCACATTTGACTGCTGGAGTTATCGCAGCCGTGCGGCGTGTCTTGGAGGATGCTATCAAGGAGTTGCCTGAGCCGAAGATGATGCCAAACAATGCACTACGCCGTAATTTGGACTCGGAAAGGAGCGCGAGCATGGAAGGGGGATCTGTGGGGGGCGGGGATCGGATCAAAATATCCGCGCGCGCCGTACTTGAACTGCTGGCAGGCGCAATGACCTATGAGCGGTTCGCCGAAGTTCATGGATGGACCGAAGGCCGATTCGATATGTTCAGATCGCGCCTCGACTCTGGTCAGCTCTTCACTTCGGCGAGAATCGAAAGCTTAGGGCCTTCAAAAGACGACGATTGGCTGGAATTCGAATTTGGGCCGCCTGATCCAGCAATCAGCGCATTCCGGCTCTCGAGGGAATCGGATGATTCCGAGCCCTGCTCAACTTGAAAGGTGGAAGATTTTCTTCCGGACTGCGTTCGCCTTCTCGCCAGCCATGAAGTCCGCATAGGATCGTATCGCCCAGGAGTGATTGAATGACAGTAGCTATTTGCCACGAGTGCATACAGGACGAATATCTGAGTGCCGATCTGAAAGTTAATGGCGAACGCATCGCTTGCGTCGAGTGCGGTAAGCGGCGAAAAGGTATCACCGTTGAGGCTCTTGGCAAGCGTTTGGAGCCCATTCTTCGCGAGTGCTATGTGCCCGGAGAGGAGTACCGAAAATTCAGCAGCGAAGACGACGACCGTGGCCACTTTGTTCAGAAGGGAGAAGATTTTACGGACATTGTCCAGGAGGTCATGGGTACGCTTCATTCATGCCACGATGAGATCTTGGGCGCCATAATGGAAGCGGATAACTATTGGCCTCCGGACGGAGAGTCTGCATATTGGGATGACTCTACATGCTACGTTTTCAATAGATTCCGCAGCGACCCGGCTGCATTTCCAAACTGGCAAGGAACCCTAGAGGAATTGAAGCATGGGCGGCGTTTTTTCAGCCCGTCTGCCAAGCAACTCTTCGACCGACTGTTTGCGAATATAGATCAACTCAAGTGTTATGCAAGCGGGAAGATTCTGCCCGTTTCTTATCAGCTTCCGCAGGGCACGCGGCTCTTCCGTGCGAGGGTTGCAAATTCTCAGGAGACTTTAAATCAAGTCTGTGCTGATCCCGGCAGACATGTCGGGCCTCCTCCTCCAGCGCAAGCTAGAAGCGGTCGAATGAATCCTGAGGGCGTGTCGGTTCTGTATGCGTCGGAAGACGAAAAGACCTGCATAGCGGAGATGCGTCCAGCCATCCATAGCGAAGTCGCCATCATTTCGCTTGTGACGAGCCGGAATTTGCGAATTCTCGACTTTACTCGACTGGATCGTGCATACCAGAAGCACAGTTTGTTCGATCCTGACTTCACGATGAAGTACGAGACACACCGTTTTCTCAAGCGGCTGCATAGGCTGATTTCACAGCCCATTGTCCCGGGGAAGGAAGTCGATTACCTGATCACGCAGACTATGGCGGAGTATCTGGCTCATGTTCACCCCGACCCATTCGACGGGATTCTGTTCGAGTCGGCTCAAAAAGTAGGCGGCATGAATATCGTCATATTTCCTGATGGAGATAGTGTTCGGTCAGATGCGAATGAAAAATTCGGGGTGGAATATGAAGAAGGAAGTTTGAAGATTGCCCGCATCGGTAGAGTCGAAGTGACTCACTCAGAAATGGCGTATTACACTGATGATAGTGGTGAGGTTCGGGTTTATGAGCCCTATGAAGAGCATGAGTAAGAGTAAATCCTTGAATTCAAAGTGGCGAAGAACGTCTCTTGTCGGTTTTTTCTCGTTCGCATTTTAGGAGAAAAGGATGCGTCATTTGATCCCTATGCTTTTCCTGCTCGTGTCTTCCTGTTCGATGTCAGATCAGTCGCTGCCGCCGAAAGAAGTAAGCCAGCAGGCACCGGCTGAACCCGCGCTTGATAGATGCAAGGTCACGGTGCCACAGCAAGGGCGGGAAGTTCCCGATTACAAGAGCTTTTCTGGATACCTCGGCTTTACCAGTCAATATGACATGCTCGAGTACCTTGATCATCTTCCGGCTTCGCCTTGGAAAATTCCGACCCTCAAGCAAAGCGGCCCGGAGAAGTGGGACGAGACGGATGTGACGGTCGAAGCAAAGCAGAAAGCCACGGTTGTAGACGTTCAGCTCAGCCATCAAGGGTATGGCAATTACGACGGAGCACTGACCGTCAAGCTCGATGACGGGCGACAGGTCCTGATCGCTCCGAAGTATTTCATTCCAACGGACTGGTGGAACTGCAGCGTCTCGGATGCGATCAGATATTCGCCGGTCATCGCGGAGGTACTGGTGGGCGCGAAGCCTCTCGATGCAGATGGGCGCTGGGTCACTGTGGAGGCGGGCGATCGTGTCTTTTGCGTCAACGACGGTCTTCCGGGACCGCTCACTGGGCAGGATCTGGTGGCGTGTCGTCGCTATCCGGAAGGGCGGCTGTATTTCGATCCAAGCTCGCTGAAGGTGATCTACTAGTGCCGCATGCATTTCAAAGACGTGGCGCTCCGGCCGTCTTGGCGTTCCTGGTCTGTCGGCGGATGGAGGTGAGGATGCAGCAGACGCACAGGATCGAATGCCCATGAGTCGGGCCGCAGGACATATCGTTCGCCTCTCGCATGCGAGGCAAAAACTGTTCGACAGCTTGTCGAACAGCGGTGGGTTTTCTGAAGCGGTCGCTGACTTCGAGCATAGCCGGAATGTCCCGCTCGTTTGCTTCGTTGTGTCGGATCGCGGTGCGCTGACGCATATATGCCTTGGGTCTCGCGGGCATCGCGCCGGCACCGACCAGAGACGTCTCAACCTGTCGGACCTTTATCGGCTGGGCTCGGCGATCACGATTCCTCACCTCGTAGAGGAGGTCTCATCGGATGTCCAGAAAAGAGTTTCCGATAAGCTCCAAGTAGGCGGTCTGCTCTCGCCGAAGGCGTTTCAGGAAGTCATGGCTGCGGTCTGCAAGTTGTCGAAGGATGCAGCCCCCATCCTGGCCCGGTATCAGCAGGAGCGATTGCACCGAATCGAGAAATTACCCGACACCGTTCGGCAAGCGTTGGCCGAGCAGAAAGAAGCGGTGCTGACCGCGATGGCCATTGCCGACATCGACCGGGATGAGGTCGAAGGGTGGGACTATCGGGAGGAAGACGGGCCGATTTCGTTCCTCGCGGGTTTGCCCCAAGCGCGGCTGCGCGAAGATCAAGTCGTGATCAACGATCTTTCCTTTCTCCCAGGACACGAACAACTCGCTTCGACAATTCAAGGGACGAGAGTGTTCGAGAACAGCAAGAGCCGCCTCACGGTCGTGCTCGCGAACCGGCTACCCCTGGAGCAGCAGACGGGCGCGGACCTGATCTATTACAACGAAACATTCCGATGCTTTCTGCTTGTGCAGTACAAGATGATGGAGAAGGAAGCCAAGGATTACGTGTTCCGGTTTCCAGACGAGCAACTGACCGCGGAAATCGGCCGCATGGACGCACTGCTGGCGGCGATGTCCCGGATACCCGACGACGAACAGGCCGATGGCTTCCGGTTCAGCCACAACCCCTTTTTCCTGAAACTCTGCCCGCGCATCACATTCGACCCGGATAACGTCGGGCTCTCGGCCGGGATGTATCTTCCGCTGGATTACTGGAAGCGCATCTCGGTGCATGCTGCCATTGCCGGTCCGCACGGTGGGAGCAGATTGACCTATCGAAATGTCAGAAGGTACTTCCATAACACCGAATTCGTGACCATCGCCTCCGGCGGTTGGGTCGGCACGCACCTCCGGCAATCGGCTCTGCTGGTCGAAGCGATTCGGCAGACCGTCGAATCAGGGCGGGCCGCGATCATCGCGATTAACCAGGAGTTCGATGGCCCGCGCCACGGACGCAGGCGAGGAAAGGCCGCGCCGTAGTACCGGGGTCGGTCGACCACGGCCGGTTCCGACTCAAAAGCAGTCGGACGCGCGGTGACGGAACGCAGAGTAGGGCAGCGTAGCGCGGCAGATGATCGTGTGCGCGCAGCGATGGCACACTCAGATGCAGAGGTCTGTTGCGCAACATCTGTCCGTGAGGCAAACGCTTCACGACAACACTTGGCTTCATGGCAGAACAGCGCGTTCATATCCTCCACATCAACAACCAGGTGCGACATGAGCAACCGCTACAAGAAGGCCATCATCGACGATGTGATCCCGCACAACATCGATGCTGCCCTGCAGGACAACCTGCTCGAACTGTTCGAGTCGGCGATGAAGTCGGTCGCGACGACACTCGTGCGTGAGGCTCGGTTCGAGACGACGGATTTCGCCTCGGCCAAGAGGCGCGGCTGCGAGGGATTCACTCTGCTCGTCAGCTGCGCGCGCACCGACTCGCGCACCGACTGGTCTGGCACCTTTCAACGCGGCAACGAACGCCTCGATGTGATGGGCCACCTCGAATAGCCCACTCAGTCCACCAGATCAAGGGCGTCCCAATCGCCGGGGCGCACCTCGCCGGTTTGGTAGAACTGTTTGACCAGCTTCACGTACTCCAGAAAATCCTTGTTCTCGGTGGCCAGTCGGTTCGCCATGTCCCAATCGATCGCACCCCGCTCCCGCGCCGGAATCAGGACTTGGCTCTCGGCCGGGGTGTCGATGTCCAGTTCGATCAGGCCGATGCCGTGGGCCGCGAACAGCATCCGCAGTTCCTTCAGGGTGTCCGGCCCCTCGATTTCGGCCGCCACTAGATAGCCGAAGTTGGCCCACGACGAGTTGGACACCGCTTGGAAAAAGCACTCTCGGGCGTTCGACCGATTGATCAGCAGCTTGACCTCGAACGACCACAGCTTGGTGCGCTTGTCCGCATACTGGCTCACGCACGCGCGCACCTCCGGATGCCACTCCGCACTCAGGTCCTCCATTCCGACCACGTCCGGGTACAGCCAGCGATTGCCGTTCGGCCCACGCCGGTTCGACGCCCGCTTCTCGTCGATCCGCTTCGAGTAGACGCCGAACTCCTGCTGCAGGTACTGCGACAACAACGGGTAGAGGGCATGCTCGCCACGGACGCTGGGGTCGGTTCCAGCGATCGGCGTAGCGACGATGGTCTCTGCCGCCGCAACCTCCGCGCTGTCGGACATCTCCGAGTAGTAGTACTTCCGCGGCTTTCCCTCGGTCGTTTTCAGTTCGGGGTGCCGCTTCTGCAGGCGGGGACGCTGCCCCGTGATCTCCCTGACCAACTGCTGCACCAGATCGGCATCGGAGTGGAGAAACTGGCTGCTCTGCCGCTTCGCCTGGCACGCCTCCGGAAAGGTCACGAAGATCCATTCGGCGATCTGGCGAGCGGTGCGCTTCTCCCCCGGATGCTCCTTCAAGTGCTCGATGACGACTCGACCAAGGTTCAACGACACGTATAGTCCTTCTGATGTGATTCCGAATCGCTGGTGGAGGCCCCTCCTGGATCGGGGTGCCGCCGCGTCCGCAGCGACCGTGCGCCGGCCACTCCCTGGTAGGGGGCCGGCCGAGGGAGGTGGCGGGAAAGAGCGCACCCCGCCGATACAGATCAATCATAGCGAATTGATCTGTCGTTGATTTCTTCAGGGCATCATCGGGACGGTTCGGAACGAACCCGTCAGGTGCCGGGGTACATCCGTGACCGTCTCGGATGGTGAGATGCGTAACCCCAATGCTGCGCTTCGCGCGTTCGAGCAGTCGGGAGGCTACCGCCCACGTCCCGCGCGCTTGGCTGCGGGGGCAGGGGAGAACAGGTCGACCATCTTCCGGAGCCGATCCTTGTCGGCTTTGCTCATGCTGGCGTACTTGCGAAAAAACTGCAGGTCTTCGGGCGAGGCTTTCACCGGGGACGGCTCGCCCAGGAGGTCATGTGCGGTCACACCCAGGGCCTTGGCGAGATCGACCAGGACCTTGGCCGATAAGTGCGGAACCTCGCGATTCTCCAGTTCCCATACATAGCTCTTGCTGATCCCAGCGGCGGTGGCCAGCGCTTCCATCGTCAGATTGGAACCTTTGCGTAGTCGCCGCAATCGAAGGCTGAAAGATGTCGCCATCGTTCCTACTCCCTTCATCGAAGGCACCGAAAAAAATACGGGGTGTATTGGATATTCATTTGTGAATTTTAACAGTCTATGACTTCTGGTGATTGACAACCGTGATCCGCGTTCTAGAATCTGGATCGTCAGTATGTCGTATAAGAACAAGCGTGGATCTGCGGTGCGCTTTGCCGGCGAAGGGGATCGTCGGCGTAAGAACTGGGGTTACGCTGGAGACGAATCGTGTCCAGCTCTATGTTTCACCTGCAATTGCTGTTGAAAATTCGGCCGGATGACGTCCTGTACGACTTCCTGGCACGGTGCGGCCTGCCGGTGCGCTTTGGCGTCGCCGAGACAGACGATGTGTCCGTGATCCGGCGCATCGTCGCGGCCATCGAGTGCGCCCCTTCCCCTGTTCGGGATTGCGTCCTGGCGAGCCTGCACCGGATCTCCCTGCTGGCCGACGAAGCCGGTCTGGAGGCATTGCGCGCCGTGAACGAGGCCCATTCGGGGCCAGTGAATGCCTTGCATCTACCCGATGCGCCTGCGCAGTGTGCCCTGTGGATGTACCTGCGCCACCGCGACCTGTTCGACGAGGCGCTTCGGCTGCGCGGACTGCACACGCCGCGGCATGAACCGATGCCGCTGGACACCTTGCGACAGCCCTTGCTGCGGCCCGATGCGTTGGTCGTGGACCACGTGCGCCTGTTGGAAGCGACCCTGCTCGATGAGACCACCGGTGGCGAGATTGCCGTTCGGGCGCCTGAGGGCAATCCACGAGTCGGGGTGCTGGATCTGTTGGATCACTGGATGCCGACGGACAATCCCATGCGGCAGGGGCGATTTCGGCTGATCGCCGCCAAGCTGGGTATCGAGTTCTTCCCCGAACCCGGACAGACGATCGGACGCTCCGTGCTGGTCGCGTTGCGGCGACGCGACAGCAATCTGGGCGACTTCGACTCCGGTACGCGCACGCAGCTCGAGGCGTGGCTGCACCACTGGCGTCTCGCGCCAGGGTTCGACCTTCCGGCTGTGCCTCCGTTTCAGACCCCCGCGTGATGCGCAATGGAACTTCTGGAATTGCTGGCCTCCTGCATCGAGCAGGGGCGAACCGCCATTGCGCCGACGTTGGTCGGTCCCCTCGAACGCGAACGCCTCGACCGATTGCAGCGGTTGGGGGCGATGACGTTCATGCCCGCCCAAGTGATCTTCTGCCCCCACTGCGAAATCCGTACCGTTCGGGTGATCGCCGTGGGGTCCGGGTTCTGCATCGACTGTGGGCTGGTCAACCTGACGACGAAAGACACCCAACGGCTCGCGCCGGACGGCGACTGGCTGCGGCGGCGCATGGCGCAGGCCCTGGACTTGGTGGGTGAGCCGGCGTGGACGTTGATCCCGGATCGGGTCTGGCGCCTGGGCGACCTGGGGCGTGCTGATCGGCGCCATCGCGTGCTGTTTGGCCAGCGACTGGCCGACATCATGGTTCTGCGCGCATTGCTGTCGGCGTGGCCGAACTACGTCGGCGAGATTCCGACGATTCTGGTGACCACGACCCAGCCGGAACGGGTGTTCCTGCCGGGCGTCCAGGTGCGGTCCGTCCCGCTGGCGGCAGCGTTCCGGGTGCGCGGAGACGGGCTGGTGGCCGATGAGGCGGTGTGGACCGGCGTGCGTGCGGCCCAGACGGCACTCCCGGTTCAGGCGCGTGTCGGTCCGTTTACTCAAGATTTCAGGGCTATCTTTCTCCCCGGTGAGACTGCTCCGGTCGCCCTTACGCCGACGCAGTCGGCGCTGCTGCGGGTCTTGTGGGAGTTGTCCGGCGAACGGATTGAGCGCCAAGCGTTGCTGCGTCGAGCGAGGGTCGATCTCGACAAGCCCATCGTGGCTTTCCCGCAGAGCAAGTATCCGCAGGCGCATCGGGTGTATCGCGCGGTCGTCCGCTCGAACCAGCAGGGCCAGTATTGGTGGGCGCACGAAGCGCTCGGTGTAGCGCCCGGCGCGGCCGACTAAAGCTCCCGGGGGGGTGTGGTTGCAGGACGCCTCCGCCACCCCGTACAGTCGGTGCGCCCGGCTGCACGGGTGGCACTCGACCCTCGCGACCTTTAAGGACCTCGTCGATCCATGATGATCACATGCACGGAATGCGGCAAAGAGTATTCCGATCAAGCGAAAGCCTGCGTCCACTGCGGCGCTCCCAACACCACAAAATCGGGAGGCTGCTTCAAGGCCGTGCTCGGCATGGTGGCAATGGTCGTTGTGTTCGCGATCATCGTGATCGCGCTCCGCGCGTATACCGTTGACCCGCAAGAAGTGATCGACAGTGAAGCGATCAAGGAATGTCGCAAGACAGAAAACGACGAGCTGCTCAGTATCGGTGCGCGACGCCTCGCTCGTGATGCCTGCGATTTGATGGAGAAGCAGTACAACGAGAAGTACGGTCACGCCCCGTAGTCGCTGACTAGACCGCTTCTGAATCGGATGACGCGAGGCGATAAGGCCTGAGCCAGCGTCCTTAACATGGGCTTACAAGCAGTACCTCGGAGGAGAAATGGGGAGAAGGAGCGGTTTTGAAGGCTTTCTGCGCGCAGCAGCTCGGGCGGCTGCCGCCGCCGAGCGTGAACGCCAACGGCAGATACGCATGCAGGCAACGCAAGCGCGTCAACTGGATCGCCAAGCACGGATGGCGGGAGCGCAGCGTGTTCGCGAAGAGAAGGAGATGCAAAAACTGGAGAAAGCGCTGTATCTGGAAGATCGGCAGTCCGAAGTCGACGACCTCAACAGCGAACTGGCCGATCGCATCGAAGCATTGCGTGGCCTGTTGGCGCATACGTTGACGCTGGACGATACCATCCGATTCGATGATCTCCGGCACACGACGAGTTTCCGACGGTTCGAGCAGCCCAGAGAACTCGATCCATCGGCGCCACCGATCCCGCCTACAGTTCCAGCACCTACCGGCATCGGCAAGCTCATTCCCGGCGCTAGCCGCCGGCACGCGGAAGCGGTGGCTGAGGCAGACCGCGGGCATCGACAGGCAATGCAGGTATACGAGCAGCAGGAAGTACGTAAGCGCACGCGCATCGCGGAGCTAAGGGCGGAATACGATCGCGAAAAGGCGATGCACGACGCTGAGTTGGAGCGGCGGAATGCCGAAGTCGACGAGTTTCAGGCCGCCTATCTCGCCAAGGATCCCGATGCTGTCGTCGCCTACACCGAGATGGTGCTGGCGCGGTCGGAGTATCCAGTCGAGGGTTTCCCTCAGAAGTTTAAGATCGGCTATGGAGAGGACTCCGCAGAGTTGGTGGTGGAGTACGACCTGCCGGAGATCTCGGCCATCCCCGTCGAGGCCGAGTATCGCTATGTGAAGTCGAAGGACCTCATCGAATCAAAGCCTCGCAAGGCTGCGGAGATCAAGCAGCTCTATCAGGATATCGTGGCCTCGATGGCGCTCAGGACGTTGCACGAGGTCTTCGAAGCGGACCAGGCCGATGCGCTAAGCATATGCACTTTCAACGGCATGATCGACACCCACGATCCCGCCAGCGGGCGGCCGATCCGGGTTCCCGTTGTTTCGGTGCGAGCACCGAAAGCGGTATTTCTGGAACTGAGGTTGGATCGCGTCGAGAAAGTCGCCTGCCTGCGCAACTTGGGTGCCCAAGTCTCCAGCCGTCCAGACGAACTGCAGGCGATCAAGCCAATCATCGAATTCAACATGGTCGACAAACGGTTCATTGAGCAGGAGGATGTGCTGGGCGGCCTCGAATCGAGACCCAATCTGCTCGAATTGACGCCGGCCGGTTTCGAGGCGTTGGTCTCGAACCTTTTCAAGAAGATGGGGCTCGACACCAAGTTGACACGAAGCTCGCGCGATGGCGGTGTGGACGCAGTCGCCTTCGATACGCGCCCGGTTCTTGGAGGCAAAGTCATCATCCAGGCGAAGCGTTACAAGGACACGGTGGGCGTCAGTGCGGTCCGCGATCTCTACGGCACCATGATGAATGAGGGTGCGAACAAAGGCATTCTCGTTTGCACGAGCGGCTATGGTGCCGATGCGTATAACTTCTCGAAGGACAAGCCGATCGAGCTGATCGATGGTGGTGGGCTGCTCTACTTGCTGCGTGAACACGCGGGGCTCGATGCGAGAATTGCTGTCTGACAAAAGTTCTCTCTCAATAGCGACACGGTTGTTGCGACGCAGGAAAGACTTGATATGAGTTCAGATGTCCCTTTCGGGAACCGTTACGCGTACTGGTACACATGCAATCAGACGGATCCTGACCGCCGGCTTCACGAGGAGGCGCTCCAGCAGGTCGTGAGTGCCGTCGAAGCGGGAGAGATCATGACGCTGGATGGCGTGAGATCACCACTCTCACGTCAAATAGCAGAGCATCATCGCATCGATACGTTTGAGATGAACTCCAGTTGGGCATGCTCGCCGCAAGGCTGGGTGTGCCCCTGCTGTCGTCGATCCAAGTTTCAGGTTTCGAGACCTGGGGCCAAGGGGCAGATTCTGGCCAAGCTGGTGATCCATCACGACCACATGGGTGAAGCGTTGAGAACTGCTTTTCTCAAGGAGTTTCGTGAATCCGGTACGGACACAGCGCAAATCGATGGGAGTCGACTCGTCGATCGAATCGGCAAAGCCTTCGCGGCTTATGAAGAAGTGCTGCTCTGTGAGGACTGCAATAACGCCGACACCAGAGCAAAGAACATGATTGGAACACCGTCATACTTCTCGTTCTCGGTGAACCAGATTCGAGAGTTTATCCAGCCAGGGGATCATCGACCGCATGAGATAGACGGCGGCAAGGCTATGCGCACATGGAATTTGGCGAAACCCGCCTATGAATTGCGCATGAGACTGATTAGCGAGGTCGCGCGTGCAGCGGCAACGGATAGCCATTGGTTCGAGATCCACCCAAGCGATTCCTGTGCGATTCCAGTGTTTGGAGACCGCAAGGGGTTTCCAGGCGACTTCATCATCGCGCAGTGGGTCTCCCCCGAACCGCTTGCGATCGCACTCGGACGAAATACATCAGTGACGACCCCGAACTTTTCGCGTTGGCGCACCGATAAGCCACAAAAGGCGAAGTCTCTTCCGCAGAATTTTCTGGCCATCCTGAGTTCACAGGAACATCAAGCCAAGTCTTGGTCCGAGCTTCCTCCTGACTGGCATTGCCCGATATGCAGGCGAAGCAAACAGGAAACGGTGGAGGTCGGCACAGGGGGCAAGCTCGGAATCAATCACAAGGGTGGCCCAAAAAAAGGACGATGGGCTTCCGTCAACCGTTTCTGCAACCACTGCTTTGCCGTGTTTTCGGCGCTGAAGCGCGAAGTAGTACAGACCCTAGGCGTCGACTCACACGACACGCACGCTGCCGTTGGTCCGGATGACCTTGCGAAGATCATTATCGCGAGACCGAATACGCCTCATGCGATACGAGGAGACTTGGCACTGCAACTTCTGGAACGTGTAACCGAAGCGTCCAAGAGGTAAGAGCATTTCAACCATGCTCGCTCTTGACTTTGCAGCAAATCTTCTCTTGAGTGAGAAAAAGCGCAGACGCTATCCCAATCCTAGTAGTCACAGCAATATGGGGATCGATTCCTAAAGAAGCGCCTTATCAAGACATCCGCGGCCCCTTCGGCCCAGGATCATCCTGTGTCGGATTGTTCTGCGCTTGTGCCAGCATCTGCGTCTGCTGCTGAGCCAATGTATCGACCTTCTGCAGCGACTGCTCGACCGGGCGATCAACCGCCTGCGCCACATCGGTCATGGAGCGGCGTGCCGCCGGGTCGGACGGGTCTTGCCCTTGCACGACGAACAGCAGCGTTCCGGCGGCGATCTGCGAGCCATCCTGCTGGCGCTTGCCGGTCTCGTTGATCGCGACATGGTCGGCGGAGGTGATGCCGGCGGCTTTTGCGTCGTGGAAAGCGCCCATCGCCAATCTCTCGCTGGTCGCATCAAAGGTGCGCCCACGTTCCGCATCAATGCCGGCCACGCCACGCTCGATCTGTTGGTAGAGGCGATGATCGGGATGGTTCGGATCGCGCGGGTCCGGAAGTCGGGCGGGCAGCACTGGCGTCGAAGCCGCGATCGACTCGACGCGATCGTTCGCCGATGGTGCCTGCCGCTTGTCGTCGTGTCGCGTGTCCAACTCGCGAGCGCCATCGTCGCGGCGCCCGGAACTGACCATGCGCATGGTGGCCGCGACCGCCTGAGCACCCCCGTCTTGCGCCAGGCCCAGGACGTTCGCTTCACGTTGCGCTTGGGCGCGCGCGTCGCCGTCCAGTTCCGATGGGCGCTCGATCGCATGCGGTGCGATGTCCACGCGCGTCCGCGCGCGCTCGATCTCCTCGGGCGTGGTCACCGCCGCGATCGCATAGGTCTTGCCGTCCGCTTCCAGGC
>JAFLDC010000269.1 GCA_017302775.1 Sphingomonadales bacterium | reverse complement strand
GCGTATCCACCATCGGCTGGCAGCGCATGGTCAGCCAGATGGCCAGGGCGATCAGCGCCGACGAGTTCGAGGAGCGGATCAAGGCGATCCCGATCCCCGAACAGCAAACCAAATGGCGGCGCGCCCGCGATGGTTTTCCGCAGGACCTGATTGACGAGGAAATGCGCAAGATCGCGGTTTCGGTCAAACGTCTGGACGATCACTTGCGCGATAATGAGTGGCTGGCGGGCGGCGTCTATAGCCTGGCCGATATCTGCAACTACGCGATCGCCGGGGGAATGCAGTTCGGGTTTGCGGAACTGGTCAACCGGCAGGACACGCCCGGCCTCATCCGCTGGATCGAACAGATCGCGGATCGCCCGGCGGCGAAGAAGATGTATGCCGAAGTGCCGATGGAAACGCTAAAGCCCCGCGAATGAGGGCTATTTGCCCCCTTGCGGCACGAGAATTTCGACATTGCCTTTGCCCGGCACGCGGGACTGGATGAAGATCGGTTTGCTCTTTTGCAGCGAGCCGATGGTTTGTGCCGGGGTCGGCATTCCGACATAGGGTGTCATGCCGATCACCCGGTCGCTGGTCATCAGGACCACGCTGTATTGCCCGGCGTTGGCCTTGTTCACCTGCCCCGCCGGATCCGGCGCCACGGTAAAGGCAACGCCGCCATCCCCCGCTGCCAGCACGTAAGAACTGCGCGATCCGCCAGCCCGGTAAACGCTATAGCCCGACTGCGATGAGGAATCGCGGCAATAGACGGGCGATTTCTCAGGAGAGCTGCCCTTGGCCTTGGCGGCCGTCAGTGCCGAGCTGCCAATCAGGGCCGAGGTAAGGACCTTTTGCGAATCGTCAGCCGAAACCAGCTGCGCCTCGGTGGCGGGCAGGGCATCGGCACAAGGCGCGATAGCATAGGCGGCGGCGCTGCCGGTCTTGGGTGTGGGCAGGCCAAGACCCTGAATAAACCGGGACATCGCAGCCTCCAGCCCGGCGGCGTCGAGTTGCCTGGAGCTCATCCGTACCTTGATCAGCCAATCGCCGTGGCGGGCCACCAGCAAGCCGGTTGATTTGATCTCTTTGCCGCTTACCGGGTAAATGATACGCAGCGCGCCATTCTGGCTGTTCGGCCACAGCGACAGCCGATCCCATCGCCGCCCGGCGGTGTCCAGCGTGCCGTAGGTTTGCGGCGCATTGGTAACAATCGCGCTGTCCGCCCGTTCGGTAGCGATCGATACGTCCGGCAGACCTGCCCGGAACACATAGAAGGTCGCCACCGTTCCCGTCGCTTCATCGCCAAACGACACGCTTACGTCGGACAGGCTTGATCCGTAATCGGTGCCGCGAAAACGCACAAAGCTGCCGACGTTCGCGGGTATCGTGAAGCCGGACGGATCGTGCTTCCACGCCCCTGCGGGCAGGGTCAGCGTCGTCTGAGCAGCCGCCGGTGCCAGCGGCAGCAGGGCCGCCATCGAGAGAAAGATCGCCGCCCGCTTGCTCATCATGATGCTCCTAGCTTTGTCGCCGCGCCATGAAGGCCAGCCGTTCGAACAGCATGACATCCTGCTCGTTTTTGAGCAAGGCTCCATGCAGCGGTGGAATCGCCTTGGACGGGTCCTTCTGCTGCAACACCTCAAGCGGCATATCTTCATTGAGCAACAGTTTGAGCCAGTCGAGCAGTTCGCTGGTGCTGGGCTTCTTCTTCAGTCCCGGGACTTCGCGTACTTCATAGAAGATATCCATCGCCTTGCTGACCAGGGTCTTCTGGATGCCAGGGAAATGAACGTCGATGATCGCCTGCATCGTATCGCGATCCGGGAACTTGATGTAGTGGAAGAAGCAACGCCGCAGGAATGCGTCGGGCAGTTCCTTTTCATTGTTGGACGTGATGACAACGATCGGGCGCTCCTTGGCCGCGATCCGCTCACGCGTTTCGTAAACGTCAAACGACATGCGATCGAGTTCCTGCAACAGGTCGTTCGGAAACTCGATATCGGCCTTGTCGATCTCGTCGATCAGCAGAACCGGCAGCTGGGGAGAGGTGAAGGCTTCCCACAGTTTGCCCTTCTTGATGTAGTTGGCAATGTCATGAACGCGTTCGTCGCCCAGCTGGCCATCGCGCAGCCGCGCCACCGCGTCATATTCGTAAAGGCCCTGCTGCGCCTTGGTGGTCGATTTGACGTTCCATTCGATCAGCGGAGCGTTAACGGCCTTGGATATCTCATGCGCCAGCACGGTCTTGCCGGTGCCGGGCTCCCCTTTGACAAGCAGCGGCCGGCGCAGCAGCACAGCGGCGTTAACTGCAACCTTGAGATCATCGGTCGCAACATAGTTGCTGGTGCCTTCGAAACGCATGGAATCTCCCTGTTCGCTTAATCGATCGGTTAAGCGCGGGATAAGTCGCCCGGCGGCCTGTGGCAAGCGCTCACTTCGCGAGCGAAAACGGGCGCCGCAGCTTTTCAGCGCGGCGCCCGTTGCCCCTCTCCCAATCCCCCCGGAAGTGAATTTCCTGCAGGGCTAGCGGTCTCACCCGTTTCAGAATATAAAATTGTTTGTGATTAGAGGTGAAGTGTGTCGATTTCGCTGGCTGGTGAAGCGCTGCTGGAATTGCTGACCTGCGATGCGCAGGCCCAGCTTGCCCGGCTTGGCCAGCGCAAAGCCTATGGTGATGGTGAGCTGATTCACAGTCGCGGCGATGACTCGGCCGCGCTCGGCATCGTCATTGCCGGCAAGGTCCGGCTGTGCCGACTGCATGCCGACGGCACGCAAACAATGGTGAGCATGGTCAGGGCCGGTCAGCATTTCGGCGATGTCCTGATGTTCGCCGCGCACCTGCGCCGGACACACGATGCCGTTGCGGTCGGCCAGGTCCAGATCGACCATTATGACGAAGCGGCCTTTGCCCGTGCGCTGGAAATCCCGGCGGTCATTCAGGCGCTCTACCGTGTCACCTCGCAGCGCCTGGTCGGGGCGATGGCCATGAATGATGACCTGCGCAGTCTGCCGCGTGATGTCCATCTGGTCAAAATGCTGCTCGCCCTGTCACGCGGCCACCATGGCACCGCGGCGCTCGATATCGTGCAGGAGGATCTCGCCGCGTTGCTGGGGGCCAGCGTCATGACGGTTTCCAAGGGCCTGTCTGTTCTGCGCCGCGCCGGACTGGTGGAGACCGGTTACCGGCAGATCCGCATCGTTGATCGTCCGGCCCTGCAGCAATGGCTCGCGGCGCGGTTGCCGATCTGATGACGCAATGTCCCCGCGCCGGCTGGAGGAGAGGGAAGCCGGCGCGGGGCAGGGGCTCACTCTGTCGGAGCGGGCACCGCAACCTGGACGCTTCTGCGACGCAGCCAGCGCCACAGCAGAATGACGCCGCCGATCATGGCCGCCCATGGCAGGGCAACCCCCAGGATCAGCGTCAACAAGGCAATCATTCCGGACAGGCTGGACCAGCTTGCGCTCGCCGCCTTGGTAAAGGTGCCGTCGCCGGTCAGAATGCCCTGGCTGGCATACGTGAACGTCACCGGGGTCGATGCAATGGCAGCCTCTTTGGCCTGGCGGTCCGCCGCCTGCCCACGCTGCTGCTCGCGCAGCCCGGCTACCTGCTGCTGCAGTTCAAGCCGCTCGGCGGCGGTCAGCCCCTTGGCAGCAAGGCGCGCATCGATCCGCGCGATTTCCGCTTCGATCGCGGCGCTGTCCGATTGGGATAGCTTGATCGCATCCCCGGCATTCTCGCCCTGGACCGCGGCATTATCGAGCTTTCCGTCTGCCTTCTCGACCAGGCCAATCGCCTCGTTGCCAAAGCTGTGCGCCACATCGGGGGCAAGCAGCAAATCCAACCGCGCCGACACCTGATCGGCCCCGGGCTGGTCATAGCGCATGCCGGTCACCCGGCAGCTACCGATCCCCAGTTGCTGGCAGGCGGCAGCGTGCTGCTGCTGGACCCTGGAAATACCTTTGGCCGGCATCGTGAAGGCGTAATCATAGCGAAACGCCACGCCAGGCGCGACGCCGCCTGGAACACCCGGGGGCGCGCTTTCACCAGACACAACGTCAGTGGCCGCGGCGGCTTCATCGGACTTTTCGGTGGAACAGGCCGCCAGCAACACCGGGGCACAGAGGACAACGAGGGGTAGGGGGAACGAACGCATGACACTCTCCCGAAATCATCTACCGAATCAGTAGACTTATTCTGTCTATCGAATAAGTAGAGTTTTGCAAGCGCCTATGGCGGGGTCATCGCAGGGCGGCGAATGTCATTGGTTTTTGGCGGTGTAGCGCAAGACTACCGAACTGTTGGCAGGGATCGGCACGGCGAACAGGGGGATGCCATCACGCTTTTCCCACTTGGCGCTGGCGTCGATGATCTGGACGTTGCCGTAAGTGGGGATCTTGAGCTCGAATGTGATCCCCTGCGCGGTGGCATTGGCAATTTCAACCTCGACGAAATTGGTTGTCCCGTCACGTTTCACAGTCCGCCGAACCACGGTCACATCGGGCGACATACCACCGCTCAGTTCGATCTTCTCATCCTCTGCCGTGTCACGCAGCGTCGGCTCGGCGATCACCATGGTCCGGCCCCAGTGGTCCTGTTCGATCAGGAAGGCACCCGAAGGCAGCGGCAACCCCAGCTGGTTGGCCTTGGTATTGCGCGTCCGCAGGATGACGCCCACTTGCGGGCGTTCTTCTCCGCCATAGCTGACCACCGAAACCGTCGCGGTGTGGATGCGGTCG
>JAFLDC010000268.1 GCA_017302775.1 Sphingomonadales bacterium | reverse complement strand
CCCCGTCGGGGCCGACCGCGAGTCTGAAAGCGATTTTCAACTGATCGCGGGGACCAACCGCGATCTCGCCCGGTGCGTCGCTGACGGCACCTTTCGCGAAGACCTCTACGCACGCCTCAACCTGTGGACCTTCGCGCTGCCGGGCCTCGCCCAGCGCCGCGAGGACATTGCGCCGAACCTCGACTACGAGCTTGATCGCCACGCCGAGCGTGAAGGCGAACGGGTAACGTTCAACAAGGAAGCCCGCGAGCGTTACCTCGCCTTTGCAATTTCAGGTGAAGCGCACTGGCCGGGCAACTTCCGCGATCTTGCCGCCAGTGTCACCCGCATGGCGACCTTTTCGCCAAAGGGCCGCATCGACAGCGATGTCGTGGCGACCGAGATCGCACGCCTGAAGCGCGTGTGGCCAGGAACCGGCCAGCAATCCGACGCACTCGGCGCGTTGTTGGCAGGCGATGCGCTAGAAAGGCTCGACCCCTTTGATCGCGTCCAGCTGGCTTTCGTTGTCGAAACCTGCAGGGCCAGCCGTTCGCTCTCGGATGCCGGACGTAAACTGTTCGCCGCATCGCGGGCAAAGCGCGCCAGCACCAACGATGCTGATCGGCTGCGCAAGTATCTGGCGCGCTTCGGTATCGATTGGCGCGATCTAGCCTGACTCCCGCTTGCGCAGCTTAAACCGCGTGCCGGCATAGATGCGAACCGGGTTGCCGCGTTCCAATTCTCGGTGAGTTTGCCACAACGCGTGACGGACTTCGTCCTGCGATTGCCCGCGCCGCTCCTCCAGCATGATCGCCAGCTTCAGCCGTGCAAGCTTGCGGTTGGCGTGCTGCGATCGCTGCTCCTGCGCGGTGGTCACCAGCCCGCTGGGCCGGTGGAGCGCGCGCACGGCGCTGTCGGTCTTGTTGACGTGTTGTCCGCCCGGCCCGCTCGCGCGCATTGCCTGATAATCGATGTCCGCCTCTTTCAGATCGGCCAACGCCTCAGGCTCGGGGGCCGGCGATACGCCCACGAACCAGTTCTGCCGTTTGTGCCCTGGGCGAAAGCGACTCTTGCCGATCCACTGCACGGTGCCGGTGCGCTGCGCCGCAAAGGCTGATGCCTGTGTACCGGAAATGCGCAGTAGCACCGAGGCGGGCAGGTCATCGCCGCCATCGAGCAGCTCGCAGGCAAGCCCCTGCTGCGCGGCTTCGCGCGCAAAGGTCCGGGCGAGCTCAGCCACAACCCAGCGGCATTCGAGCGGCCCGGCGCCTGAGGTCAGATGCAGGATGATCTCCGTCACGACGCCCTCGTCTTGTAGCTGAGCAATGGCCGCAGGCGGGCGATCACCCGCACCAGCCGCGCCTGCTCAAGATCGGCGATCACCGCGCGGATGTCTTTGTAGGCTTCGGGCGCTTCCTCGAAAATCAGCCGCCGATCTTCACATACGACATGGCTGCCAAGCCTGGTTCGTTGAAGATCGGCAACCTTGTAGCGCCGCGAGAGGCGGGCATGGGCATCGCTCCTGCTCCATTTGCGCCCGGCGCCGTGCGCCAGCGAATGCAGCGCGGTGTCGGCAGCTTCTTCGAGCGGCTCAACAAGATAGCTGAAATCCCCACGCGAGCCGGGAATGCAGACCAGCCCCCGGTCAGCCGGCGCCGCGCCCTTGCGGTGCAGCCACCCACCCTGATGCGGGGTGACGCTGTTGTGGCAGATGTCCAGCACTTGCTCTCCAGCCATGCCGCAGGCCCGGAGGAACCGCTCGGCAATGAGCTGCCGGTTCAGCACGGCCCAGGTTATCGCCTCGTCGTGCTGCACCAAGTAGGCCTGTCCCTGCTCCCCGTCGGCAGGCATTCCTTCGCCCACTTTCTCGCCGTTGTGGGTCTGAAGTATCGCCTGCCCCAAGCCGCGCGAGCCGCTGTGCACCATCAACCAGATCCGATCGGCGCCCAGCCCCAATGCAGTAAATCGCTCTCCATCGACCACTTCCTCAACCTGCTGGAACTCCGCGAAATGGTTGCCTCCGCCGATCGTGCCCAAGGCAGGACTGGCGAGGTCCTTCGGCAAACCGACCTCGGCCAGAGCACTGCGGGCGTCGCCGGGCCATGGGCTATCCAGTCCCTGCAACTTGCGCTCGACCCCCGCGACCTTGAACTTTCGCGCAAGCCGGTCGGTTTGCCAAAGGGCCATTCCGCAGCCGATATCGCTGCCGACCAAGTGCGGCCAGATCCGGTCAGGTGACCAGAATGCCGCGCCTACCGCTATGCCGTTCCCGGCATGAAGATCGGGTAGACCGACCACGCGCTCCATCCCGGGAAAGCACGCAACCGTCTCAAGCTGATCGACAGCCAGCGGGTCAAGACGCGATGGATCCGCAGCAATCAGCGTGATTTTCGGAGACAGCCTCATCGCGCAGCTCCTTTCATGCCTTGCTGCTGCATCGGCAGGACATCCGCCAGCAAGGCAATGTCCTTCAAAACGCCATCACGCGGGTCAACGAAGAAGGCTCTGCGCCTTGACCAGCGACCTGGTCGCTCGAGAACCTCGCCTTCGAACATCCATTCGCCCCGCCGCCCGATCGAAATGCGCGTCAGCACGAAGTCCTCGATATGCGCGCGCACATGCATCTTGACCGTGCTTCCGGTATCAAGCCCGGCGCAAATCTCGCTATAGACAGCATCCCACGCCCGCCCACGCCGACTGCGCAGAAAGCGTATCAGCGGGGCAAGGTTTTCGTTGAGCGACTTGGAATAGGGCGCGCCAATTCGGGCATGGCGCTTCAGGCCAATATGGTGCGTATCGTGATGCGCGGTCCTTTTCAGTTTGGGAGATGCGGCGTGGCTTGCACCCCAGCGGGGGCGCTCGACAATCACCTTGAACATGTCAGCGCGCATGACGAACCTCCCCGAAATTAGGAGAATGCGAAAGGCGGCCAACAAATGAAGTAACGAAGAAACCAGCGGCGAAAACGCCGCAAAAACGGGTCAGACGCGCAAAGTCGTCCGAGTGCAAATTGCCCATGCAATCTGTTCCTGAAAATAGGGAAATGAGAAGTTTGTTACGGTGCGGGCGATTGCTACGCGCATGGTCTTCTCCTTTCCGGTTTCAGCAACAGGCCGATCTTGGCTGCGCGCGCCCTTTAAGTCACGTTGACGCGGGACGCAAGAGGAACATAGTTGCGCTTCCTGTCTTGGGAGGGCTTGCTTGAAGACCATCCTGTTCGTTTGCAGCCAGAACCGCCTTCGCAGCCCCACTGCGGAGCAGATATTCGCTGACTACCCTGGCGTTGAGGTTGCCTCGGCCGGGACGAACAACGATGCCGAAAACCCGCTGACTGGCGAGCTTGTCAAATGGGCAGATATGATCGTTGTGATGGAACGGCAGCACAAGGCGAAACTGCAGCGGAAATTCCGGACCTCGCTCCGCGACCAGCGCATCATCTGCTTGAACATCCCGGATGATTACGGCTTCATGGATCCAGCGCTTATACACCTTCTGACCACCCGGATGGCGCGGCATTTGCCCAAAGCGTGAAGCGCGTACATAGCAGACGGAGAGCTGCAAATTGCATTGCCCGAAACCAGCCGTGCCGGCCGCGATTGCTCCTACTGTGCCAATTCCGCCAGTTGTTGCACCAGCCACCGCCAGCAGGATCGCACCCACGATCCCGCAGTTCTTGCCGTTCTTGGGCGGCAGCGGCGTGGTGGGGGAGAGATCGCCGAGCGCATGCGCGGCGTCATAAGGACGGTAAGTGCCCGCACGATTGGTGTGGGTCACCACCTTGTCCGGCACGATCAGGCTCTGCCCGGCAACCAGCTGACCATCGCCAGCTATCCCGTTCGCCTGGGCCAGCTGATACCACAGCGAGGCATCCCCCCACAGCGCACCGGCAATCCCCGCCAGCGTATCGCCGCTGCGCACCTGATAGCGACCATCCGTGCCGCTCATCCCCTGGCCACTGGCGCTCAGCGGATCATAACCGCTCGCCCCCATCTGCGCACCGGGCGTGGCCGATGCAAAGGTGACAAAGCTCCACGCGTAATGGGCTTTAGCTGTTACCTTAGGTCACCTTATGTGCGGTTCCGGCGAGGAGGTGCACCTGCGGGCGGAGGGCGGTAGCGCAGGCAATCGCCATGGCGCGGGCAGCTTAGATAGACCATTTGGTGTATTTAGTAAACTGGCACCGTAATCCTTGCTTCGATTTGACGATCCGGGGATAGGGCCTGTTCTGCTGATGGGGGTCATTCGAGTCCGAATGAATCGGGCAAAGAAAGGACAAAATCGCTGTAGTCACCGCCATAACTCGGTGCGAGAGCTTTGAGGCTAGCAGCCAAATTTGCACGCTCACGCTCGTTCAATGACTGCAAGTCAGCTGCAAGTTGCTCCATCGCCTCAACAGACGCATCCTCATTGATCACAGCATCGCTGCTGAACTCCAGAAAAATTGCGATGTTCGCAATGGCTCGGGCAATGCCTTGATCTACCATGGCTTAACAACCTCAACAGAAATGTTGGAGATATTCAGTTTGTTCAGCATGTTAACCGCACGAGTCTGCTGCGCGGTGGTTGGGACTTCCCATCTAGCTGTAAGACCGTTTTGGCTCAATACTTCGGACTGTCGCTGAATAGCCCCTAGTTTTCTAGACGCCCTCGGTGCTCATCATCTGCTGCCGTTCGAACTCTACGGGTGACAGCATCCCGTTTCTCACATGCTTGCGTATCGGGTTGTAGAACATCTCGATGTAATC
>JAFLDC010000267.1 GCA_017302775.1 Sphingomonadales bacterium | reverse complement strand
GGCCTGCCTCACCCAGCCAGAATTCGCCGCGAGCCGGAGCGTCCAGCAGGCCCAGCAGCGGACGACCGGCACTGACCAGCGCCACCGACACCGCCCAGCCGGTCCGCCCCCGAATGAAGTCGCGCGTACCGTCGATCGGATCGACCAACCAGATCAGCTCGCCGTCCAGCCGCGCCGGATCATCGATCGTTTCTTCCGAAAGCCACCCGGCCGAGGGCAGCAGCGCATGCAATTCCTGTTTGAGAAAGGCATCCACCGCCAGGTCAGCCGCACTGACCGGGCTGCCGCCGTGCTTCTCCCAGGTGTTGACGGCATGCCCATGACCCGGCCAGGCCGCCATTGCGATCTGCCCGGCCTGCCGCACGATGGATTCAAGACGAGCCCGATCAATCAAGACCCGGCTCAAGTGCTGAGAATGACTCGCAACTGGCGTTCATAATTATACCTTTGTCTCCCCTCCTGGGTCTTTTCAAGCCTGTCAGGCTGTGCTTAGGCGCTCGGCAACCGCGGTGCCAGCACCGCCCGTCACGGAGCCGTAATCCATGAACATTCACGAATACCAGGCCAAGGAACTGCTGGCCAAGTTCGGCATCGCCATTCCCAAGGGCATTGCCGCGATGACCGTTGCCGAAGCGGTTGAAGCCGCCAAGGCGCTGCCTGGTCCGCTTTATGTCGTGAAAAGCCAGATCCATGCCGGTGGGCGCGGCAAGGGCAAGTTCAAGGAACTGGGCGCTGACGCCAAAGGCGGCGTGCGACTGGCCAAAAGCCTGGACGAGGTGGAGGCCCACGCCAAGGACATGCTGGGCAATACCCTGGTGACGATCCAGACCGGTGATGCGGGCAAGCAGGTCAATCGCCTGTACATCACCGACGGGGTGGATATCGGCAAGGAATACTACCTGTCGATGCTGGTCGATCGTGCCACCGGGCGGATCGCAATGATCGCCAGCACCGAAGGCGGGATGAGCATCGAGGATGTGGCGCACGATACCCCGGAAAAGATCGTTACGATCACGGTCGATCCGGCGCAGGGCTTCATGCCGCACCACGGCCGCGCGCTGGCCTTCGGGCTCAAGCTCAAGGGCGATCTCGCCAAACAGGCCCAGGTGCTTGGCAAGCAGCTGTACGATGCCTTCATCGATCTTGACTGCGCGATGATCGAAATCAACCCGCTGGCCGAATGCGATGGCAAGCTGATGGTGCTCGACACCAAGATGAGCTTCGATTCAAACGCGCTGTACCGTCACCCCGATGTCATGGCGCTGCGCGACGAGACCGAGGAAGATCCCGCCGAGGTCGAAGCCAGCGAATACGACCTTGCTTACATCAAGCTCGACGGCAACATCGGCTGCTTGGTCAACGGCGCGGGTCTGGCCATGGCGACAATGGACATCATCAAGCTTAACGGTGAGTTCCCCGCCAATTTCCTTGACGTTGGCGGCGGCGCTTCAAAGGAAAAGGTCACCGCAGCGTTCAAGATCATCCTCAAGGATCCGGCGGTGAAGGGGATTCTCGTCAATATCTTCGGCGGGATCATGAAGTGCGACATCATCGCCGAGGGAATCGTCGCGGCGGCCAAGGAAGTGAACCTTTCGGTACCGCTGGTGGTGCGCCTGGAGGGCACCAATGTTGAACTGGGCAAGGACATCCTGGAAAACTCCGGTCTGCCGATCGTTTCGGCCAGCGATCTGGGCGATGCCGCCAAGAAGATCGTGGCGGAAGTGCGCAAGGCAGCGTGATCCGGCACGATTGACGCCTGCAAGGGGCCGGTTCCGCCATGGCGGTGCCGGCCCTTTTGCCATTCGCCATCGGCGTAGCCCGGTTTGGTCTTGACCGCATAGGAATGCGCGGCGATGGCAAGCGCACTGCGGCACGCGACCGGTTGCACCAAATCGGGTTGACGTTTCCGTAAACGTAAACTAGGCGCAGCAGCGTCATTCACTGGGAAAGGCTTGAACTTCATGAAAGCCCTGGTCTGCGTAAAACGCGTGATCGATTACAACGTGAAACCGCGGGTCAAGTCCGACGGCACCGGCGTTGATCTTGCCAATGTAAAAATGAGCATGAACCCGTTCGACGAAATCGCCGTCGAAGAGGCGATCCGTCTGAAGGAAAAGGGCGTGGTCACCGAGATCGTCGCGCTGAGCGTCGGTCCGGCCAAGGCACAGGAAACGCTGCGTACCGCCCTTGCCATGGGCGCCGACCGCGCCGTGCTGGTCCAGGTTGACGACGGTGTTGACGTCGAACCGCTGGCGGTTGCCAAGATCGTCAAGGGCATAGCCGAAGAGGAAGGCGTGCAGCTGATCATTACCGGCAAGCAGGCGATCGACGACGATTCGAATCAGGTCGGCCAGATGGTCGCCGCACTGATGGGCCGCCCTCAGGGTACTTTCGCCAACGAGGTTTCGGTCGAAGGCGATTCGGTCGTCGTGAAGCGCGAAATCGACGGCGGGCTTGAAACCGTGAAGCTGGCCTTGCCAGCGGTGGTTACGACTGACCTGCGCCTCAACGAGCCGCGCTATGCATCGCTGCCCAACATCATGAAGGCCAAATCCAAGCCGCTCGCCACCAAGGCTGCTGGCGATTACGGCGTGGACATCGCGCCTCGCCTCAAGACCCTCAAGGTCAGCGAACCGCCGGTCCGTTCGGCCGGCATCAAGGTGGCAGACGTGGATGCCCTCGTCGCCAAGCTCAAGGAAATGGGAGTAGCCTGAGATGAAAACTCTCGTTTGGGTCGAACACGACAACGCATCGGTCAAGGACGCAACCCTGGCCGCCGTCACCGCCGCTTCGCAGCTGGGCGAAGTCCACCTGTTGGTGGCGGGCTCGGGCTGCAAGGCCGTGGCCGACGAAGCCGCGAAGATCGCTGGCGTTGGCAAGGTCCACCTGGCCGACGACGCCGCCTATGCCCACGCGCTGGCGGAAAACGTGGCGCCGCTGGTGGCAGATCTGATGGGCCACCACGATGCCTTCGTTGCACCCGCCACCACCACCGGCAAGAACATCGCCCCGCGCGTTGCCGCCTTGCTGGATGTGATGCAGATCAGCGACATCCTTTCGGTCGAAGGGCCCAAGACCTTCACCCGTCCGATCTACGCCGGCAACGCCATCGCCACCGTCGAATCAAGCGACGCCAAACTGGTCATCACCGTCCGCGGCACGGCCTTTGCCAAGGCGGCAACCAGCGGCGGTTCGGGCACGGTGGAAGCTGTTTCGGGTCCGGGCGATGCCGGGACCAGCAGCTTCGTCGGTTCGGAAATCGCCAAGAGCGAGCGCCCGGAACTGACCAGTGCCAAGATCATCGTCTCGGGCGGCCGCGCGCTGAAGGATGCGGACACCTTCAAGCAGGTCATTTTCCCGCTGGCTGACAAGCTGGGCGCAGGTGTCGGCGCCAGCCGCGCCGCGGTTGACGCGGGCTATGTCCCCAACGACTTCCAAGTTGGCCAGACCGGCAAGATCGTCGCCCCCGAAGTCTATATCGCGGTCGGCATCTCCGGTGCGATCCAGCACCTTGCCGGCATGAAGGATTCCAAGACCATCATCGCGATCAACAAGGACGAAGACGCGCCGATCTTCCAGGTTGCGGACATCGGCCTGGTGGCAGACCTGTTCAATGCCGTGCCGGAACTGACCGGCAAGCTTTGAGCGCGAAGGCTGACAACCGCCCGCACGAACCGCAGTTCAATGCGGGCGGACGTCATGCGACCCGCGATGCCGGAAGTGATGTATCCGGTAACGGCCGCTCGTTGATCCTGGCGGCAGTGGCGCGCGATTCGCGGCTCGATCGCAAATTCCTGCTGCTCATCACGCTATCCTCGATGATCGCCACGCTTGGCCTGCTGCAAGGCTCGGCGGCGGTGGTCATCGGGGCTATGCTGGTTTCGCCGCTGCTTGGCCCGATCATGGGGATCGGGTTCGGACTGGCCACGCTGGACAGTCTCCTGATCAAACGGGCACTGACGACGCTGGCTGCAGGTATGGCGGTGGCGGTCTTCGTGGCGATGGTGTTGGTCTGGCTATCACCGATCCGCGACGTGACAGAGGAATTGCGCGCGCGTACCCAGCCCAATCTGCTTGATCTTGCCGTCGCCGTGGTTGGCGGCATCGCCGGGGTGTTCGCGATCCTGCGCAAGCTGTCCGGCGTCATGGTCGGCGTTGCGATTGCGACTGCGCTGGTGCCACCCTTGTCGACCGCTGGCTATGGGCTGGCCACCGCTCGACCCGATTTCGCGATGGGCGCCGCGCTGCTGTTTCTGACCAATACGCTGGCGATCGCCTTTGCGGCGACGATTGTCGCCCGGATCAACCGCTTTGGCCCTTCGATGACGCCGCAACATACGGCGATGCAGCTGGTTGGCATTGTCGCCGTGCTGGCGGTGCTGTCGATTCCGCTGGCAATTTCGCTCGACAATTTCGGTCGGGAAGTGCGGGCCCGGGCGGTCGTGCAGTCCGAACTGTCGGGCCTGTTGCAGCGACGTGATCGGGTCGAAAGCCTGAATGTGAGCGTGAACGGCGACGATGTCGCGGTGGAAGGCGTGGTGCTGGTCGACAAATTCACGCCGCTATTGGGGGAACGGCTGGCAGAACGCGCGACGCAGAGCCTTGAACGGAAAGTGCTGGTCGATCTCGCCCAGGTGAAAAGGCAGAGCAATGCGGCCGAGGAGTTG
>JAFLDC010000266.1 GCA_017302775.1 Sphingomonadales bacterium | reverse complement strand
TGTTAGCGCCAATGGCGCTGCCGGTACCGGAGCCTGAAGAATAAATGCCACTGCCAGAACTCGAGCCCCACAATGGAGTATTGGGCTACATGCAAGTCAGTCAGTCAGTCAATCAATCAATCAACCAACCAACCAAACAAACAAACAAACAAAACAAACAAACAATCAATCAAGGTCCAATTTGGGGCAGCGCGTTTGCTGCCCCAAGCAAGTTCAAATCAAAGTCAAATCGTACCACATGCATCATGTCGACCAAAGACGCTGACTGCCAGCGCAACAACGACCGTACCCATAGATCAAGGTCGACCTGACTGCTGGCCTCCAGGACATACACGCGATGCGACAGTTCGATCTGAAAGCGGAAGAACGAGTCGTCCGTTGGAGCAAACGAAATGACCGCCCCAGCAAACACAATCTCACCAAGTGGCGTCGGTTCCTTGGGCGACTTGTAGTACAACAAGTAATCCTCTTGACGAATGAACCAACGCCGATGCCAGGTCTTGATGTTGCCGCCACGCTTCAGCAGGTAGCCGCGACCTTGGAAGTTCTGCAGGTCCTCCTCGAGCACCGACTCCTCGGACCCGCTCGACAGGCTCAGGTGCCCGCCGGAAGGCGACTGCGAAGTCTGGTGCTCCAGCAGTGCAGACCGCGACGATCCCGGCGCCTGCCTGAACGTGGAGCATGCCGTCCTTCACCACACCGGTTCGCAGCACGATGCAGCTGTCAAGATTGCCGTCCGGTGCGAAATAGCCGACGCCGCCTGCATAGGCACCACGGGTTTCGGGTTCCAATTCGGCGATTATCTCGCAGGCGCGGACTTTGGGCGCTCCGCTGACGGTGCCTGCCGGAAATCCGGCGAACACGGCATCGATTGCATCGTGCCTGGCCGTATCGAGCTGCCCGATGACATTGGAGACGATGTGCATCACGTGGCTATAGCGCTCGACCGTGTAGCTTTCCGTCACCTGGACCGTCCCTGTCTGGGCAACGCGTCCAACATCGTTGCGCCCAAGATCGAGCAGCATAAGATGTTCGGCGCGTTCCTTTGGATCAGCGAGCAAACTGGTCTCGTTGGCGCGATCTTCATCAGCGGTTGCGCCGCGCGGACGGGTTCCAGCAATGGGACGGATCGTGACTTCGCCGTCGCGGACCCGAACAAGGATTTCCGGGCTCGATCCCGTCAGGGCAAATCCCGGAAAGTCCAGGAAATACAGGAACGGTGATGGGTTTACCCGGCGAAGCGCACGGTAAAGCGCCAGCGGGGGCAAGGTGAAGGGCGTGGTGAAACGTTGTGCCAGCACTACCTGAAAGATGTCACCTGCCGAAATGTAATCCTTCGCTCGCAGCACCATGTCGCGGTATTGGCCCGGAGCCATGACCGGGGTGAGCGTTGGATCCGGTATAGCGGAATCGCGCTGTACCTGCGGCACGGCATTGGCCAGCCGGGCCAGTGCGGCGTCGATCCGTTCTTCCGCCTGTTCCAGCGCGCTGCTGCCGTTTCCGGGCCAGACCGGGGCGACACACCACAGAGCATCGGTGAGCCGATCGAAAACCAGAATCAGTGCCGGACGGACAAACAGCATGTCAGGTAAGGCAAGCGGGTTCTCGGTCGGGCGCGGCAGCTTTTCCACCAGGCCGAAAGTCTCATAGCCGAAATAGCCGACCAGACAGGCCAGCGTTGGTGGGAGATCTGCCGGTACCGCGATTTTGCACTCTTCCACCAGTGCCCGCAATTCACGCAGGCTGTCGCTCGCAAGCGGCTTGAACTGGGCACGGTCATACCGCCACTGGCGATTTACCTCTGCTTGCTTTCCGGTGGCCCGGAACACAAGGTCGGGGTCGAGCCCCAGCAGGCTGTATCGCCCGCGCACTTCTCCGCCTTCGACCGACTCAAGCAGAAAATCTCCGCGCCCGTCCTCCATCAGCTTCAGCGCGGCGCCGACCGGAGTTTCCGTATCGGCGACGAGCTTGCGCCAGATCAGGCTGGATTGGCCCGAAGCCAGCGCTTGGAGCGCTACGGTCCAGTTTTCGGGCCGGGAACCTGCCATGAAAAGCGCTTACTTGTTGCCTTCAAGCCGCTTTTTGAGCGCGCTTACATTGGCTTCGTTCCGTGTGGCGCCGACTTCGCTACGCATGGCTCCGCCCATTTGCGCAGCATATTCTCCGCCGTAGGATTGCTTGAAATCTTCCTGCAGGCTGGGCAAACGCTTGTCATCCTTGGTGACGTTTCCAGGAATAACCTCAGTCACCGAAACAACATACCAGCCACGATTGCGCGGGGCAGCCAGCGTGCGGACCTTGCCCTTGGCCATCACGAAAACCAGCATTTCCGGCTTGGACGCATTCTGTCCCTGTGCCTGAACCTCCGCCCGCGTCTTGTCCACGCGGTCGACCGGGGGGAGGGACACCCCAACCGAAGCCAGCGCGACTTCCGGGGCGACCCCTTTCTCGACCTGGCCTTTCACCTTTTCAGCAGCGGCCTTGGCCAGCTTGGCGCCTTTGTCCAGCTGGATGTCGGCAATCACCTGATTACGGATCTGGGCCAGCGGCGGCGGCGCTGCGGCGGCAATCGTCCCGACATCGAAAATCATGAAAGTCTTGCCCGGGTCAATTTCAGCGAGCTGGGGCTGCTTTTCCGATTCCATCCCGAAAGCGGTCTGCAGTACGGGCGCCAGTTCCTTGGGGGCAGTCGCGCCGTCCTTGCCATAAACGCCGCCGCTGGCCAGCAAGGGCGGGGTTTCGGTGATTTGCAGGCCCATGTCCTTGGCGAGATCGGTTAGGGTCGCGCCATTGGCCATGTCTTCCTCAATCTTGCCAGAGAATTCGGCAATCGCCCCGCGGCGTTTTTCCTCTCCCAACTCTTTCACCAACTCCGGGCGGGCCTGATCCAGAGTCTTGCCAGGATTGCCGACCGTGCCTTCAATCCGGACAACCAACCAACCCAGCGTGCCCTTTACAGGTCCCACGACCTTGCCGGTGGCCGCGCCAAATACGGCATTGGCGGCCTCGCCCGACGATTGCAGTGCATATTCTTCCTTGGTCACGGGTTCGAGCTTGGCAACGCTCAACCCCTTGGCCGCGGCTGATGCCTCAAGCGATTTCCCGCCGCTCACTTCCGCAGCAACCGCCTTCGCCGCCGCCTCTGTTGGCAACACCAGCTGCGCCAGCTTGCGCTTGCTGGTGGGGGCATACTTTTCCTTGTTTGCTTCATACCGTGCGGCGATTTCTGCGTCCGTCGGAGCCGGCACGTTCTTGAGGACGGAGTCGCCGAAGGTGATATACCGGATCGTGCGCCGTTCAGGCAGGGCATAGTCGGCTTTGTGGCGATCATACCACTGCGTGATCTCGGCTTCGCTGGGCGGTGTCTTGGGCGCGAAGGCCGCTGCTGGCAGCGTAAATATCAGCCCCTTGCGCCGTTCGGTCACCACGTTGGCATAGCGAACCGCGATCTTTTGCGGAATAAAAACGCCAAGGCTGCCTGATCCGGCCAGCTGCCGCCCAACAAGATCCTCAGCAACTTCAGCACGGAACTGGGCATCGGTCTGGCCGCGCTCTGCCAGGAATTGACGATACAGCGTCGGATCGACCTTGCCGTCGGGGGCCTGAATGCGCTGGATCTTTGCAATTTCACTGTCGATCAGGCGGTCGCTGATATGGATGCCATGACTTTCACCGAACTGGCGTGCGGCCTTGCGGTCAATCAGGAAATCTAGCAGTTCATTCAACCCGTCCTGAGCCAGGAATCCCGCCATGCTGGCATTTGGGTCACTCTGCCGCATCCGGGTGAGGATGTTGTTTATCGAATTCTCGACTTCGGGTGCGGTGATCTGCTGCTTGCCGACCGTGGCCACTTTGTCACCCGTGCCGAATGCACCGAACCCACCGCTCGACACGACATCGCCGCTCGCAAAAGCCAGCGCGATCAGGCCCAGAAAGCCGAGGGTGAAGCCGACGCCCCATTTGGACTGGAAGAAATTGCGGAAGGTCTGAAGCATTGCTCGCTCGCCAGGAATATTGATCAGGACGCCACCAAAGCAGCGCGTTGGCGGGGCTTTAGCAGCATTGTGACGGCAGGCAATGGCTCAGCCACCGCCATCCCCTGCGGTTTGCCGCAACCCCTTTGACAAGCTGCTCCCTGCTCGCCTAGTCGCATGAGCAATGGCGGCCAGGCGAGCCGCATTTTTACGTTCAGTGAGGAAAACCATGCCCAACCGACCCTACATTGTCGGCAACTGGAAGATGAATGGCACGCGCGCGATGCTGGCCGAAGCTCGCGCGATTGATCGCGGCGCGGCGCGTTGCCCCGGTGTGCGTGTCGGCATTGCCCCGCCATTCACCCTGATCGGTGTTCTGGCCGAAGCGGTTCAGGCCGCTGTGGTGGGCGCGCAGGACTGTCATCACGCGGTCTCCGGCGCCTTCACGGGTGATATCGCCGCGCCGATGCTGTCGGATGCCGGCGCCCAATTCGTCATGCTTGGCCACTCCGAACGCCGCGCCATGCATGGCGAGACCGATGCGATGGTTCAGGCGAAAGCGGCTGTGGCGCTTGCTGCCGGGATCGAAGTGATCATCTGTGTTGGCGAGACGGAGGCGGAACGCGATGCCGGTCAGGCCGAAACCGTCGTCGGTGCGCAACTTGATGGCTCGATGCCGCGCGGAGAAGGGCTAAGCCCGCGTATCACGGTGGCTTACGAGCCGGGCTGGGCAATTGGTACCGGACGGGTACCTTCGGTCGCGG
>JAFLDC010000265.1 GCA_017302775.1 Sphingomonadales bacterium | reverse complement strand
AACCGCGCCGCTTCGACTACCACATCACGGTCATGGCGCTGCCCGCCTTTGAGCTTGGCGAGGGCAGCGGCAACATCCTCACGCGCTTCACTGGTGAAATCGTCCATGTCCTCGTCGAGCGGCAATCCCACTGCCTCAACCTGAACCCGACCCTTGCTGTCAACAACGACGATCAGCAGGCCGTTGGCAGCGAGACGGCGGCGCATAACGATCGCCTCACCATTGGCCGGGGAGATGATGTCTCCGTCCAGGATCAGTCGCCCGGCCCGCACCTCGTCGATCTTGCCAGGCTTACCGGGCGCAAGTCGGACCATATCACCGTTAGCCTGCACAACCGCCTTGGGAATACCGCAGGCCCGTCCCAACCGGCCCTGCTCCTTCATATGCCGGACCTCACCGTGAACCGGCACCAGGATTTCGGGGCGGATCCAGCCGTAAAGCGCTTCCAGTTCGGGCCGGCCGGGATGTCCTGAAACGTGAATTCCGCTCTGGCGGTCCGTCACCAAAGTTATGTCCCGCGCCGCAAGGCGGTTCTGGATCCGTCCGATCGCCACCTCGTTGCCGGGTATCTGGCGGCTGGAGAACAGGATGACGTCACCTGCTTCCAACGCGATCGTGTGCGTATTTTCCGCGATGCGCGACAAGGCTGCACGCGGCTCCCCTTGACCGCCGGTCGCAACGATCAGCACTTCGCCGCGCGGCAAGTTCATCGCCGTATCGAAATCTACCCGCTCTGGCATCGCCTTGAGATAGCCGCTGGCCTGGGCGGTCCTGATGATGCGGTCGAGCGAGCGCCCGGCAACGCACAGGCGCCGGTTGGTTGCCTGCGCCACTTCCCCCAGCGTCTGCAATCGGGCGACGTTGGAGGCGAATGTCGTGACCAGTACGCGCTTGCCGTGATGCCTGCTCACCTCTTCGAGCAAGGCCGTGCGCACCGCACCTTCCGATCCTGAAGCCTTGGGATTGAATACATTGGTCGAATCGCAGACCAGCGCGAGAACGCCTTCATCGCCGATCCGGGTCAGTTCTGCCGCAGTTGCCGGAACCCCAACCAGCGGTTCGTCATCCAGCTTCCAGTCACCGGTGTGGAATATCCTGCCATACGGCGTGTCGATCAGCAGGGCATTACCTTCAGCGATCGAGTGGGCCAGCGGTACATAGCGTATGCCGAACGGCCCGAGATCAAACCGATCGAAATGATCGATCACATTCAGCTGCACCTCGCTGCGAATGCCCGCTTCTTCCAGCTTCTCTGCCACCAGACGCGCGGTGAACGGCGTGGCGTAAAGCGGCACGCCCAGTTCTTCGGCAAAGTATGGTACTGCTCCGATGTGATCTTCGTGGGCGTGGGTCAGCACAATCCCGATCAGATCTTCGCGGCGCTGTTCAATGAACTCCAGATCGGCAAAGACCAGTTCTGTACCGGGATACTCATTGGCTCCGAAAGTCATCCCCAAATCAACCATCAGCCACTTTCCGTTGCAGCCATACAGGTTGACGTTCATGCCGATCTCGCCCGATCCGCCCAGGGCACAGAACAGCAGTTCATTGCCGGGCTTCATGATGACATCGCCCGGTTCGCGTAAAGCAGCGCAATTCCGCGCAGAGTCAGGTCCGGCTCAACCCTGTCAAACAGGTGCCCATGCTGCTGAAACAGCGGCGCCAGGCCGCCGGTGGCAATGACTTTCACGGGCCTGCCAATTTCCGCCTTCATCCGGGCGATCATCCCTTCAATCATACTGACATAGCCCCAGTATATACCGATCTGCATCTGGCCTACCGTATCGCGGCCAATCACACTGGCGCCCGGCGGTGGCTCGATCGCAATGCGAGGCAACATGGCTGCGGCATTGTACAAAGCGTCCAGCGACAGACTCACCCCAGTCGCAATGCTCCCGCCCAGGTAAGCGCCATCGGCACCGATGTGATCAAACGTTGTTGCTGTACCGAACGAGATCACGATCTTGTCGCCCGTTTCAAGCTCCTGCGCCGCGATGGCATTGACGGCCCGGTCCGCACCCAGCGCGCGCGGTTCGTCAACTCTCAACGCGATCCCCCATTCCACCGGGGCGCGTCCACCAATCAGTGCTTCAACGCCAAAATACTTGGACGAAAGCTCCTGCAGGTCGTGCAACGCCCGCGGCACCACGGATGCAATGACTACCGCCTGCACGTCGGCGCGGTCATATCCTTCCATCTGCAACAGTTGCACCAGCCAGACCGCATACTCGTCAGCCGTTCGCCGCGGGTCGGTCGCGATCCGCCACCGCTGCACGATAGCACCGTTTCCATCCACCAGCGCGAACTTGACGTTGGTATTGCCGTTGTCGATTGCGAGGAGCATAATTTGTCCCTATTGGCCGCCGGCCAGGCGAACCTCGCCAGCGTGAATGGTGCGGACTGCGCCGTCCGCTAACCGCAATTGCAGGGCTCCATCCGCCGTCAACCCCGCGAACTGACCCTCTAGCGGCAATTCGCCAGGTTCGCCAACAGCCAAAGGCGTACCGACCGGATGAGCGGCGGCCAGCCAGCGCCGTACCACGGGTTCAAGACCGGAACCGCGCCACCGCTCCAGCTCGATATCAAACTGGCGGGCCAGGTTAGCGGCGAAAAGATCGCGGTCAGGCGCGGGTCCCGACGCGGCCAGGCTGGTCGTTTCGCGTCCGTCGACCTGCGGAGCGGAAGCAAGGTTGACGCCGATCCCGACGATGACGCAGTCCCTCACCCGCTCCAGCAGTATCCCTGCCGCCTTGGCGCGGCCGATCATAACATCATTGGGCCATTTGAGGACGGCCAGAGCAGGCGGCGGGATGAGCGGCGAGATTACCGCGTGGACAGCCACACCGCACAGCAATGCCAGGCTGACAGCAGGCGGATCGCCGCTGCCAACCCGCACCACTGTCGATCCCATGAAATTGCCATAGCCGTCAAACCAGATCCGCCCCTGCCGCCCCCGCCCGGCGGTCTGGCGATCGGCCACCAGCCAGTACCCTTCAGCCAAGTGTTCGCCGGCGCCAAGGCGTGCGGCAAGATCGGCGTTGGTAGACCCGGTGGCGGAAACGTTCTCGATCAAGTTGCGGCGAAGAGCACGCCGGCCGCAATCGCCGCCAGAGCGCCAAGACCCTTGGTAAACAGCCAGCCCAGCGGTGAAATGACCAGTGCGGAGACTGCCAGCAACCAGTCATGGATCATGTCGCTTTGTCCGATCTTGCGCTCGGCCGGTTCGTCAAAGTACATCACCTTGACGACCTTGAGGTAGTAGAACGCCCCGATAACGCTTGCCACTGCGGCAATCGCAGCGACCCACAGCAAGCCGCCGGCAACAGCCGCCCTGAACACCACGAACTTGCCCCAGAAGCCGAAGAAGAACGGGATGCCGGCCATCGAGAACATCACCGAGCCCAGCCCCAGCGCGATCAGCGGACGGGTCCGCGACAGACCGGCAAGGTCTGAGATTGCCTCCAGCTGCCGTCCTTGCTCGTCGCGGAGCATCAAAACCGCTACGAAGCCGCCGATGGTCATCGGTACGTAGATCGCCAGATAGATCAGCATCGCAGCAACGCCTTCAGCGCTTGCAGCGGCTAGGCCGACCAGCATGAAGCCGACATTGTTGATCGAGGAATAGGCCAGCAGGCGCTTGATGTTGGTCTGTCCAATCGCCCCCAGCGCACCGACTACAACCGAAGCCAGGGCTGCGAAAACCACGATTTGCTGCCACGCAGCCGATTGGCTGCCGAATGCTTCGGTCACAACCCGCATGGTCAAGGCCAGGGCGGCAACTTTTGGCGCCGAGGCGAAGAATGTCGTGACTGGCGTCGGCGCGCCTTCGTAGACGTCCGGCGTCCACATGTGGAACGGTACCGCGCTGACCTTGAAGGCCAGCCCGGCCAAAACAAAGGTCAGTCCGAACAGCGCCCCAGTCGACATTCCGCTATTCATCGCGGCAGAGATGCCCGCGAAAGTTATGGTGCCGGTAAAGCCATAAAGCAGGCTCATGCCGAACAGCAGGATGCCGCTGGCCAGCGCGCCGAGCACGAAATACTTGAGGCCAGCTTCAGCCGAACGGTCATCCGCTTTAAGGAAAGCAGCCAGAACATAGGCAGCCAGCGAGTTCAGCTCCAACCCAACGTACAGGGTCAGCAGGTTGGTCGACGACACCATCATCGACATGCCCAGCACCGCAAACAGAACCAGTACCGGGAATTCGGGACGATAGCCGCCATGCCGCTCAAAGAAGCCGGGCGCCACCAGTAGCGAAGCTGCCGCCGAGACATAGATCAGCAGTTTTGCGAAGCTGGCGAAGGCATCGGCGCTGAACAGGCCGCTGAAAGCGAGCGCATCGGGACCCGCAACACCGCCAAACAGAGTTGGCGCGGTCATCAGGCACGTGCCAACCAGAACCATCACCGCCAGCCAGTTCACCGCGCGCGCGTCACGGCGCCCCTGCCCCCAGGCAGAGCTGACCAGCAGAATCAGCCCCGAAACGCTCAACAAGACTTCTGGCGCGGTAAGGCGCAGAGACTGCATCCAGTCCATCAGTGCGCCCCCCCTTCATGGGCTTTCACTTCGTGAGGCTTGGGTGCCCCGATCGTCAAATTGGCATCGCTGGCCGGTTTGGCCCGCGCCAGCCGGGCGTCGAGCGCGGCGATATCCGCCCGCATCGGCGCAAGGAAGCTTTCAGGATAGACCCCCATCCACAGCACCGCTGCGGCAATCGGCGCCAGCATCAACCATTCACGCGGTGACAGGTCAGCCATGGCAGCGGCAT
>JAFLDC010000264.1 GCA_017302775.1 Sphingomonadales bacterium | reverse complement strand
CCGGGCAGACCGCTTCGCACAGCTTGCAGGCGATACAGCGTTCCTCGCCGTTGGGATAGCGGCGCAGCGCATGCTCACCCCTGAACCGGGGTGACAGCGGGTTCTTCTCGAACGGATAGTTGATCGTCGCCTTGGGCTTGAAGAAGTACTGCAAGGTCAGCCAGTGCGCCTTGACGAACTCCCACAGGGTAAACGATTTGATGAGCTGTGCGGCGGTCATATGCCGTTCCTCATGTACATAAGCCACCCGCTGACAACGCAAACAAACAGCAGCGAAACCGGCAGGAACACCTTCCAGCCCAGCCGCATCAGCTGGTCATAGCGGTAGCGCGGGACCGTCGCCTTGACCCAGCTGAAGATGAAGAAAAAGGCGAAGATCTTGATGAACAGCCACAGCCAGCCGGGGATCCAGTAGAGCGGCGCCCAGTCGACCGGGGGCAGCCAGCCGCCCCAGAACAACGTCGCGTTGAGCGCGCACATCAGCAGCACGTTGGCATATTCGCCGAGCCAATAGAGCGCGAAGCTCATACTGGAATATTCGGTCTGATAGCCCGCGACGAGCTCGCTTTCCGCCTCGGTCAGATCGAACGGGGCGCGCTGGGTTTCGGCCATGCCCGAAATAAGGAACATCACCGCCATCGGGAACAGCAGCGGGTTGAAGCCATAGCCATTGAACAGGCCCAGTATATGCGCCTTCTGGCCCATGACGATACCGTTCATGTTAAAGGTGCCGGCGTACATCACCACGCAGATCAGGATGAACCCGATCGACACTTCGTAGGAGATCATCTGCGCCGAGGCACGCATCGCCGAGAAGAACGGGTACTTCGAATTCGACGACCAGCCCGCAATGATCGTGCCGTAAACGCCCAGCGACGAGATCGCGAGGACGTAGAGCAAGCCGACATTGATATCGGCCAGGATCGCACCTGAGTTGAACGGAATCACTGCCCAGGCCATCAGAGCCACGGTAAAGGTGATGATCGGGGCGAGCAGGAACAATGCCTTGCTCGATGCGGTCGGGATGATGGTTTCCTGCAGGAACACCTTGAGCCCGTCCGCGAACGACTGGAGCAGGCCGAGCGGCCCGACCACGTTGGGTCCGCGCCGCAGCGCCATCGCCGCCCAGACCTTGCGATCGACATAGATGATCATCGCCACGCTCAGCATCAGCGGCAGTGCGATCAGCAGGATCCCCGCGATCGTAGCGGCGAACCAGGCCCATTCGTAGCTCAGCCCGAGAAACGATTGGAAGAACTCGGTCATTCCGCGGCCTCCGCGAAGTCTTGCCCGTGAAGCAGTTCAGCCGAACAGCGCTGCATCGTCACGCTGGCGCGCGCGATCGGGTTGGTCAGATAGAAATCCTTGATCGGGTAAGCCTCGATCGTTCCCTTGGCCCCCGCGCGCCCGACTGGCAGAGCGCCGTAGTCGGCCAGCCCTTCGCGCCCCAGCGCAGGCACCGCTGCCGCCATCGCGCCGCGCAGCTGATCAAAGCTGTCAAAACCGACCGTTACGCCCAGGCTATCTGCCATCGCCCGCAGAATGGCCCAGTCCTCACGCGCATCGCCCGGGGCAAAGACCGCTTTTTCAGCCCTCTGCACCCGGCCTTCGGTGTTGACGTAAGTGCCCGCCTTTTCGGTGTAGGCGGCCCCCGGCAGGATTACATCGGCGGCATGCGCGGCCTTATCGCCATGATGGCCGATATAAACGATCATGCTGCCCGCGAACTGAGTGTAATCGACCTCGTCGGCACCCAGCGAAATCACCATCTTGGGCTTCGCGCCGACGAGATCGGCAATGCCGCCCGGCTGTGCATAACCGAGCATCAGTCCGCCCATCCGGCTGGCCGCCATGTGAACCACGTTGAAACCGTTCCAGCCATCGCGGACCAGACTGTACCGCCCGGCGAAGGCCAGACCGGCATCGAGCGCACCCTTGCCCAGGGCCGCCCCGCCCATGATGATCGCAGGACGCTGGGCCCCCTTGAACACTGTGTCGACTTCAACTGGCAGCTTGTCGACCAAGGCAAGGTCGTTACCGAGGTTAGTGACCGGGTAAGTCGCATCCCATTCCGGTCCGACCACAAATACCCGCGCGCCGCGCTTCACCGCCTTGTGCAACCGTGGGTTGAGCAGCGGCGCCTCCCAGCGCAGCTGGCTGCCGACGATCAGGATCGCATCGGCTTCCTCGATACCGGCCAGGCCGGAATTGAAATTGACCGCCGCCAGGTTGGAGCAATCGTAGTCCAGCCCGGTCTGCCGTCCTTCCAGCAGGCTTGTACCGAGCGACGTCGCCAGCGCCTTGGCAGCGAACATCGTTTCGCAGTCCACCAGATCGCCCGCGACCACCGCTACGGAATTGCCGGGATTGATCTTGCCGACCGCAGCAAGGGCTTCGGCCCAGCTTACGGCTTCAAGCTTGCCGTCGCGGCGCAGATACGGCTTGTCGAGCCGCCGCCGGGTCAGCCCGTCGACCTGATAGCGCCCCTTGTCGGACAGCCATTCCTCGTTGACGTCATCGTTCACCCGCGGCAGCACGCGCATCACCTCGCGGCCGCGGCTATCGACCCGGATGTTGGCGCCGGTCGCATCGGAAACGTCGATCGACAGCGTCTTTTTAAGCTCCCACGGGCGCGCTTCGAAGGCATAAGGACGCGAGGTCAAGGCGCCGACGGGGCACAGATCGATCACATTGGCAGAAAGCTCGTGCCGCGCCGCCTTTTCCAAATAGGTGGTGATCTGCATGTTCTCGCCGCGATAAAGTGCGCCGATCTCGTCCACGCCCGCCACCTCTTCCGAAAAGCGCACACAGCGGGTGCACTGGATGCAGCGGGTCATCACCGTCTTGATCAGTGGACCCATATATTTCTCGGTCACGGCCCGTTTGTTCTCGCTGTAGCGCGAGGAACCGCGGCCATAGGCAACCGACTGATCCTGGAGATCGCATTCCCCGCCCTGGTCACAGATCGGGCAATCGAGCGGGTGGTTGATGAGCAGGAACTCCATCACCCCTTCGCGCGCCTTCTTGACCATTTCGCTGTCGGTGCGGATTTCCTGACCGTCTGCGGCCGGCAGCGCGCAACTCGCCTGCGGCTTAGGCGGCCCCGGCTTTACCTCGACCAGACACATCCGGCAGTTGCCGGCAATGCTGAGCCGCTCATGATAGCAGAAACGCGGGATTTCCTTGCCGGCCAGCTCGCAAGCCTGCAGGACAGTCGCGCCTGCAGGTACTTCGATTTCCTGGCCGTCAACGGTGACTTTTGGCATTATCGGGTTCCCCCATCCGCCACGGGCGGAGCATCGAAGGTGCGGTGATAGAGCCCCTCGGCGAGCGCAGTCCGCAGCCCCAGCCGGTTGGCGTTCAGCTTGTAACCGACCGCCAGACACTGCCCCAGCGAGGGGCCAAGCCCGGCCACTGCGGCTTTCTCTTCCTTCGAGCCGATTTCGGTCTTGAGCAGCGCAAGGATGCCGCCTGGATTGATATCGGCAACGCAGGTAGCCATTTCGTCGATCGGACGGGCCCGGCCGGTCATGGCATACCAATCACGCGCATAGGTCCGTTGCATCGCCAGCGGCGCCAGCGCCTGGACCTGCTGACGGCCCTTCTTCACGAACGCCTCGGCAATGAAACCGCGCAGGGTGCCACGTTCGGTTCCGAAGCTGATCACCGAGGCATCGTTGGATACATATCCGCTGACCGAACAGCGCTGTACACCCGATAGCGCATCGAGCCCCCTCTGGTAGGCCGCTTCGCTGCGGGTATCGATCAGCTCCCGAACCTTGGCTTCCCGGCGGGTCACGGCGCATTCGATAAACCGCAACATGGCTCCGTCACGCTGGCTGGTATCGGCATTGGTCGTCACGCGCGTGGCGGGATCGAGGCGCGAACCGGTGCGGGCGCCTTCCGTAACATCCTGGGTGCTACTTTGCGGTGCAGCCAGCAGCAGTGACAGCGCGAGTGCGATTGAGTTCATTCCGCAGCCTCCCTTACGTTCTGCCCGATCCGCCGTTCAAGTTCCGGGCGGAAGTGACGGATCAGACCCTGAATCGGCCAAGCAGCAGCATCGCCCAGCGCGCAGATAGTGTGGCCTTCGACCTGTTTGGTCACGTTCCACAGCATGTCGATTTCCTCGACCTCAGCGTCGCCGGTACGCAGCCGTTCCATCACGCGCCACATCCAGCCGGTGCCTTCGCGGCACGGCGTGCACTGACCGCAACTTTCATGCTTGTAGAAATAGCTGAGGCGACTGATCGCGCGGACGATGTCAGTTGACTTGTCCATGACGATGACCGCCGCCGTACCAAGGCCAGAGCCCTTTTCACGGCACCCGTCGAAGTCCATCGGCATGTCGAGGCATTCGCTGCCCGGCACCAGCGGCACGGAACTGCCACCCGGGATCACAGCCAGCAGGTTGTCCCACCCGCCGCGAATCCCGCCGCAATGCTTTTCGATCAGTTCGCGGAACGGGATGCTCATCGCTTCCTCGACCACGCAGGGCTTTTCGACGTGCCCGCTGATCTGGAACAGCTTGGTCCCCTTGTTGTTCTCACGTCCGAAACTGGAAAACCAGGCTGCGCCGCGCCGCATGATCGTCGGTGCGACTGCGATCGATTCGACATTGTTGACGGTGGTCGGGCAACCGTAAAGGCCCGCGCCGGCCGGGAACGGCGGCTTCAAGCGGGGCTGGCCCTTTTTGCCCTCGATCGATTCGATCATCGCGGTCTCTTCGCCGCAGATGTAGGCCCCAGCACCGCGGTGGACGAAGACGTCG